>JAILSA010000082.1 GCA_024697885.1 Eubacterium sp.
CTCTACAAGGAAAATGGTTTTAAGGACAAGGCGCACGCCCTGGCCCTGATTGATTCCCTTATGAATCCTCAGCCAGTGGAATCTGTCATTGAGAAGGTGGAAAAGAAAAAGGAAAAGAAGAATCCACCCCTCTTATTTAACCTGGCAGAGCTGCAAAACCTGTCTTCTAAACTTTTTAAAATCAGTCCCGATGAGACCCTGGCTATAGTTCAGGAACTCTATGAGAAGAAATTAGTGACTTATCCAAGAACGGATGCCAGAGTTTTGTCCAGTGCTGTGGCCAAGGAGATTGGAAAGAATTTGGGTGGGCTTCAGGCCTATGAATATGCCAAGCCTTACCTGCCATATATTTCAGAGAACCAGACCTATAAGGGTTTGGAAAAAACCAGATATGTAAATGACAAGCAAATTACAGACCATTATGCCATTATTCCTACGGGTCAGGGCCTGTCTGCCCTTGCCGGCTTAGGAGAATTGCAGTCTAAGATGTATGAGGTCATTGTAAGAAGGTTTCTCAGTATTTTTTACCCGCCGGCCATTTACCAGAAACTCAATGTTACGGTGAAGGCAGGGGAAGAGAGATTTTTTACCTCCACCAAGGTTTTGGTGGAAGAGGGATTTTTGCCTGTGACCCAGTTTTCCTTTAGCAAAAAGAAAAAGCCGGAGGAAATTGACCTAGATGCCAAGGAGGGAGAAGAGGAAGACAACTTTGACTTAAAGGATGTTCTTGATCTTCTGAAAAAAGGCCTTCCGGTGGATTTGAAGGAATGTAATATTAAGGAGGGTGAGACCTCCCCGCCAAAGAGATATAATTCTGGTTCCATGGTTCTTGCTATGGAAAATGCAGGACAGCTCATTGAGGATGAGGAGTTGCGGGCCCAGATTAAGGGAAGTGGAATTGGAACCTCAGCCACCAGGGCGGAAATTTTAAAAAAACTTTTTAATATTGGCTATTTGAATTTGAACAAAAAGACCCAGATTATTACTCCAGCCCTAAAGGGTGAGTTAATTTATGCCATTGTTCGCTACTCCATGCCTAGCATGTTGTCTCCTGAGATGACAGCCAGCTGGGAGAAGGGTTTGACTAGCGTGGCAGAGGGTGAAATCACAGAAGAGGCCTATATGAAAAAGCTAGATGGCTTTATTGAGACCATGGTTCAATCTGCCAAGTCCACAGACAATCGGGGAAGGCTAAACCAATTTCTCAAGCAGGCGGAGCCATTTTACAAGACCAAAAAGAAAAAGACGAGTAAGAAAGGATAGGGTGACATGAAGGAATTAAGTTGTGAAAATCTATTTGATTTAAATAAAACAATTGCAAGAGATTTGTTTGAGGGAAAGAACATGGCTTTTGAAGTTTTGCCTGAAATCAGCGATTTTATCCTCAAACTGGGCCAGACTCTTCCCGAAGAAAGATTTGAAAAAAGGGGAGAAAATGTCTGGGTTGCAAAATCTGCCAATGTGGCTCCTACGGCCTATTTAAACGGGCCACTCATTATAGATGAGGAGGCGGAAATTCGCCACTGTGCCTTTATTCGAGGCAATGCTATTGTGGGGAAAAACGCAGTGGTGGGAAATTCCACAGAATTAAAAAATGTTGTTCTTTTTGACAACGTTCAGGTTCCTCATTACAATTATGTAGGAGATTCTATTCTGGGATACAAGTCCCATATGGGAGCAGGTTCCATTACCTCTAATGTCAAGTCCGACAAGACTCTGGTGGAGATTCGTGTTGGACAGGACAAGGTAAAGACTGGTCTCAAAAAAATGGGTGCAATCCTGGGTGACCAGGTAGAGGTTGGTTGTGGAAGTATTCTAAATCCAGGTTCCGTCATTGGAGCCAACACCAACATTTATCCTCTCAGTAGCGTTAGGGGTTACGTTCCTGGAGGAAGCATTTACAAAAACCAAAATGAGGTTGTAGACAAGAAATAAGAGAAAAACGGAGGGAAATAGTAAAGAAAAAATAGTTGCCCACGAAATTTTATTGTGCTATACTATTTCGCAGAATATAGACGAAAAGAGGCAGGAAGGGAATGGCTCAGAAGGAAAAAAAGAAATCAAATAAAGCCTTAATAATCATTGTTTCCCTAGTGTTAATAGGGGCTTTAGTTTTCATTCTTGGACGAATGATTTATTTTAGTGGCCGTTGGTACAATAATACCCTTGTCAATGGTATTGATTTGTCTGGCATGACCTTGGAAGAATCTAAGGAGGAGTTGGCCAAACAGTATGCTGACTACTCTATGATAATCAAGGCCAGAAAAGACGGAAGTATGGACCTTAAGGGGGCAGACTTTGACTATGTCTTTGAGGCGGGCAGCCAGTTCGACCAGCTTTTTACCACCCAGCATCAGGGCTTTACCCTCTTGTATCAGGGCACAGCATATAATACAGAATATCAGGTGAATTATAACAAGGACAAGCTTTCTAAGCTCTTAAATCAGTCAGTTTTGGTCAAGGGATCTAATGATTACGAGATTTCCAAACCAACGGCAGCCAAGGTTGCTTTTTCCAAAAATGACAATGAATATATCATCGAGGGAGAAGACGAGGGTAATCTCCTAAAGAAGGATGAATTTTTGACCTTAGTGGAGGAGTCTTTGCAAAAGGGCTTGTTTGAGTTAGATTTAACTGCCGAGGCAAATAAGGATGTCTATGAAAGTCCAAGCGTAAAGCAGGACGACCAGTCCATTCAGGAGATGCTCAAGGCCTACAATGAAAAGGCTCTTCGCTATGTGAGCTGGAACTTGGGCCAGGGAGTCAAGGAGCAAATCACTCCAAAGAATATTGCCAAGTGGATTGATTACAAAAACGGAAAGATTGTTTTTGATAAGGAAAAGATTGAAAACTTTATTGAAAAAATCTGTCTCAAGTACAAGACTGTGGGAAAAACCAGAACAATTTTGGATCACACAGGCAAGGAAATTGAGATTGTTGGGGGAGACTATGGTTGGCAGATTGACTATGAAACCATGGTGAAGCAGGCCAAGAAGTCTCTCAAGAAGGATATCGATCCTAGCCTGGTAAATGCCTATATTGAGAATCCTACGGAGGAAAACAAAAGGGCAATTACCATCAAGCAAAAGCTTAAGTATTTAAACGAAGGATTCCAGAGAGATTTTGACAATCTGACTATGGATTGGGATCTAGACAATTATACAGAGGTTGATTTAGGAGAGCAGATGATTTATGTCATGAGAAATGGCAAGGTTAAGTTCTCCTGTAGAACCATTAGTGGTCGGCCTGTAGAGGGCAGAGAGACTCCAACGGGAGCCTTCTATGTCAAGGAGCACAGGGAGGCCTATACTCTGACAGGAGCGGACTACGAGACCCCTGTCACCAACTGGGTTCGAATTACTTGGACGGGAACAGGATTCCACCCTGCCACCTGGCAGTCCTGGGGAAGTTGGTCTAAGGATTATTACAAGACCAGAGGCTCTCATGGATGCCTCAACCTGCAGCCGGCAGATGCCAAGAAGATTTACGATTTGGTAGCTTACCGAGAGGCAGTATTTATTCATAAGTAAAAAAGATAGAAGCCGCTGGCCCTGGGTCAGTGGCTTTTTTTCAGTTTGCTTACGGGGCAATTATGTGTTACACTTAAGACAATTAGATAGGAGGGATTGTGATGAAGAGAAATTTATCCATATTTTTAGTTTTGCTTTTGTTGATTACTATGACCCCACTGGGAGGGGAAAACAGTCTTTTGGCTGCCAGCAAAAAGCCCAGGATAAAAAAGAAAATGACTCTGACAGTGGGAAAGTCAAAGAAACTCAAGGTCAAAGGAAAGAGAATTAAGTCAGTAAAATTCTCTGTCAACAAAAAGAAGATTGCCAAGGTGACCAAGAAGGGAAAAGTCACGGGCCTCAAAAAGGGAAGCTGTAAGGTCAAGGCCGTGATTAAGTACAAAAAGACCAAGAAGGCCAAAAAGCTTTCAAGGCTTGTTCTAAAATGCAAGGTCAAGGTAAAGGGAACTTCAGAGAGTCAGACAGAGGCCACAGCTAGACCTCAGGCCACAGCCTCCTATGAGGACAGCCTCTACAGTAAAAGTGCTGTGAAATTCAGCCTGAATTTGGCTAGGGAAACCCTGGCCAAGGAGAAGAGCCAAAATGCTTTAGTTTCCCCTACCTCAGTGATGGCCTGTCTAGCCCTGGCTATGAATGGGGCCAACAATGAGACGGCTGCTGAGATGCAAAAGGCTATTTGTGGGGACATGAGCCTTGAGGAATTTAATAAGGCCCTGTCCGCCCAGGAACGAGCCTTAAATGCCAGTCAAGATGTGAAGATTAACTTGGCCAATGCCATTTGGCTCAACCAGACCCTGGGGGTAAAACCCCTGGACTCATTCCTGGACACCGTAAGCAATTGTTTTGACGGGGAGATTCGGTCAGAGGAGTTTAGTCAGGAAACTATTTCTAATATCAATAACTGGGTCAAGAAAGAGACCAATGAAATGATTCCTAGTATTATAGGGGATGATTTTGACACCGGTGCTCTGATGGTAATGCTAAATGCCCTGTCCTTTGAGGGAAGGTGGTCCAAGCAATATCTAGATGACCAGGTGAAGCAAGAGACCTTTACCAATATTACGGGAACTAGTTCTCAGGTTAATATGTTAAAGGAAACCTCCTATACCTACCTTGAGGATGACAAGGCCACAGGATTTATAAAATCATATGTGGGAGGAGACTATGCCTTTGTGGGAATTTTGCCAAAGGATAAGGTGAGTCCGGCGGATTACCTCAAGGCTTTGACCCCGGAGGAATATTTGAAATTTTATCATTCCAAGGCCTATAATCTCACCTATACCAAGATGCCAGAGTTTTCTTATGACTATTCTAAGAAATTAAATGATTGCATGAAGAATATGGG
>JAILSA010000086.1 GCA_024697885.1 Eubacterium sp.
GCAACAGTAAGTTCTTTAAACCTGTCCTCAACACCTTGAATGTTAAATATTTTTCTGCGGTATCGAGGACAAAACACAAAATGGTAGTTAATCAATGATACGGTTGTTTTTGTATGTTTGTATTCATTCTTCATGATTAAATTGCCTTCTTTGCTGTTTTAGCATCAAATCAAATGTTTATGATTTCAAACTTACTTCCTGTTTTTGTAGACTTAACGTTAATCCTGGAAGTGAAATTACCTTCAAGCTCTTCCACATGAGATATGATTCCAACTAATCTGTTATTGGATTTTATGTTTGTAAAGAGCCTCATAACATTATCCAGATACTGCTGGTCCAGAGTTCCGAAGCCCTCGTCTACAAACAGGGTGTCTAACTTAACTCCTCCCGAATGATTTTGAACCACATCCGAAAGACCTAGGGCAAGTGCTAGGGATACCAAGAAGGCCTCTCCACCGGAAAGTGATACGGTCTCTCTCGCCTCACCGGTATACTCGTCATAAACAATAATATTCAATCCGGCCTTGTCCGTCCTTTTGGCGGCCTCACTCTTGTACTGAAGGGTATATCTTCCGGCAAAAATATCATTCATATAGACATTGGCATCTTCCAGAATTTCCTTAAAAATGAATCCCATAACAAACCTGTCGAAACTGAGCTTTCCACCTGCGGAATTGCTGGTTGCTCCGGCGATTTCAGCCAGGGAATCCAGATATTTCATAGGTTCATCTGTCTCTTTTATCTTGTCATGCGCCTCATCTATTATCTCTTTTTTCTTCTTGTTGTTCTCATAAATCCTATGAACTTCCTTGCTCTTCTCATTTATCTGGCCAAGTTCTTCTTTGGCATCTGCTATCTTGGCCTCAATTTCCGCAAGATCTATGTATTTTTTGCCTTCTGTCTTGCCTTCTAAATCACGAATCTTATCATCTGTGTTTTGGCAGTCATTTCTATAAGTATTTTCTTTCTTCTCATTAGCATCTATCCAGTTTAATGGATTCTCGCCATTAGGCACGATACTCAAAATCTCATAGGCCCGATCTACACTTTCTACCTGCTCACTTGCCAGAGCATTCTTAAGGGCATTCTCAGCATCCACCTTGTCCTTCTCATGAATAGGGATGTCACTCTCAACCGTTTTTAGCTCTCCCTGCTTTCCAGCCAAGGTCCGGGATGCCAAATCGTAATTATCCTTATATGCTTTGACTTCCTGCTCATGTTTTTCTTTAGCCTGTTTTTTTTCCGATAAAGCTGTTTTGGCAGCCTCTTCATTCTCAAAGGAAAGATTCTTTTTGAGTTCTTCTATAGAAGCGCTTAATGCTACTTTCTCCTGCTCACGTGTTTGAATTTCTTTGGTCTTTACTTCTTTATTCTCAGTAAGTTCCTCTATGATTTTCTTTTTTTCAGGCAGTAGAGTAGCCTTTAACTCATCATAACGTTTCTTCTTTTTGTCTGTGTCTTTTCCTTCCTCAATTTTCTTATACCATATATTTTCATATGCACTAAGCACTTCATTCAGATATGCCTGTCCAGAAAGTTTTTCGTAGGTTAGAGAAGGAGCTTCTTTGTAATATGGAGTTTTATAATCTTCCACTTTTTTCAGTAATTCCATCCAGCCAATATAATTATTCAAGCTTTCCTTTTTTTTGTAGCCAAGGTCGGTACTGTCCTTTTCTATATTAGCCTTATGATCCTTATATTTTTTGTCCGCCTCTTCCCAGGTTTTCCTTGCGGACTCAACCTCCTCCTCAGTCACTGTCCTCTCATTGGCCGCAGCTAAATGCAGGTCTGCTCCACTACTTATTCTCGTGTTACATACAGGGCAAAAAGCCTCTCCCTTTTCCTCTATCTCTCTGCCCAACTTTTCTGCAAGAATTGCCGCCTGGTTGTGGATATAGCTATTGTAATTACTATCAAAAATGTTCTTCTTCTGGTTAACTTCAATGAGCTCATCGGACAGACTTTCCTCGTCTTTTCTTATAGCACTTTCTAAGTCTCTTATTTCATCGATTCTTGCTCTAATTCCATTTGTATCATCAAGAAGTCTGCCTCTAAAATCCTTTAGAATATTGAAGTCATTTTTGGCTGATTCATAGATGATTTCTATACCATCTAATTTCTCAAATTCCTCATTAAATAACTCTAATTCCTTTTTATTGTGCTCTATGTCCAAATCCATGTTGTTAAGGACAGTACTATCCCTTTGCAGCTCCTCTATAATAGCCTCTAATTTTGCATTATTGCTTTTGAGTTCTTCATAACTGCCTAGAGAATCCTCTATCTTTTTTATCTCGCCTGTATATTCTTCAATCAGGGGACTTAATCTCTTTTCCCCCTCCTTATAGATCCGCTTTTTCTTCTCTAGGTCCTCTTCAAAGCTGCTTACTTCCCCCTGCAATTTCTCCCTGGACTGGTAGTCATTTTCTAACACTTTTTTACTTCTGTCAAAACTCTCCATAGCAGGTTTAACATTTAACTGTACCTTCTTTACAAGAGCTGTTTGTTCTTTTAAAGTCTTATACTTATCTTCCTGGGCCCTTAGTTCCTCCCTGTGTTCTATAGCATTCTTAAGAGCCTGAAGGTTATCATTATCTGCCTCCACTCGAACCTTTTCTCCTTCAAGTTTTGCCTGCTGTTCCGATAAGTTCTTTTGTAAATCGCTTACCTTCTCTTCCTCTTTTTGGTTGTTTTCCAACAGACTGTCAAGCGCTTCATTTAGCTTGCTGTGTTTGACAGTAAACACAAGCCTATCTTCCTCTGTACAGTTCTCAGGTAATTCTAACTCCTCTAAGGCCTTTTTTATCTTTTCTTCTTCACTGCTTCTCTGACTATACAATTTCTTTTGCGCAGCGGCAAACAGCCTCTGAAAATATACATAGTCAGAGCTGTCGAAAAGTTTACCGAGTATCTGATTTTTTTCCTCGCTGTCCGCCTTGAGAAACTCCTTAAACTGTCCCTGGGCCAACATTCCGATCCTTCTAAACTGCTGGGCATTGATTCCCAGAAATTCTTCTACTCTTTCCTTTACCCTTTTGTCAATGGGATCCTTGCCATACTCCTTAAATAAAACACTTGCCGTTCCAGTTTCACTATATTCTTTTGTCCCTCTGATCTTAGCAAAATGATACTTTCTCTCGATCTCATGCTCGTGTCCATTGTGCTCAAATACAAGTTTCACCTCTGTGTCCACTGACTTGTCCACAAAATCACTGTGCATATTTATAAACTTTCTTTCGTCCTTATCACTGCTGCCGCTGGCTTCCCCGTAAAGGGCAAACATGATAGCATCAAAAATAGTGGTCTTACCAGCTCCTGTATCTCCTGTAATAAGGAATAAATTATCCTTTAGGTCATTAAAATCTAATACTGTCTCATTACCATAAGCTCCAAAGGCTTTCATCGTAAGTTTAATCGGTCTCATTTATAGTCCCCCTTCACCCCTAAAACATTTTAACAATGTCATCCAGAAATTTGTCTACAACTTTTTCTTCCGGTTCTCTCTGCTTAACTCCTGCATCCGTGTTCCTTACGATGTTAGATGCCATGGCTATAATCTTATCTTCTGTCTCGTTTGGATCCACACTGTTATTTTTCTCCCTGTAAAGTTCTCCAAAATACTCTTCTATGGATTTATCATTGTAGCCAGAAGCGGTTTTTTCCGTAGTCGAAGAATAGGGTCTATACTCAGACAAGAGTTCCATCACTATGGAATTTTGCTTGTCGCAAAGCCCCCTGACATAATCCGAAAAACCTGGCGTCATCCTGGAATCTGTAATGGTGACACTTAAGTATTCATCCTCGTGCTTTTCTTCCTCTAATTTTTTCTTAACTTCCTCCACAGTTCCCTTTATAACAACCATCCTATGAAGGGGATTAATCACTAAAGTCTCTGTTTCAACTGGACTTCCCTTAGCCCCCAAAGTTACCAGGATAGGCCCCTTGTTCTGCTGCCTTGTCTCGTCAAAGTGATAGCAAAGTGGCGAACCTGCATATCGAACTTCTTTTCTTCCCACATGATAGGATGAGTGTATGTGTCCAAGTGCCACATAGTCAAAGCCATCAAAAACCTTATAATCGATGCCTCTTGAGCCGCCCACCATGGACTCGGAGCCCCCAAGCTTTACAGGCTCTCCATTGGCAGTAATGTTCTGATGTGCTATAAATACATTTCTCTCTGAAAAATCTACATTCTGTGCCTTAATGATCTCTGCAATTGCAGTCTCAGAATCCTTAATGGAAGGATCACCAAGTTTCTCTGCCACTAAGTTAGGGAATATATAGGGCAAAAGGTAAAAATTCACCTTTCCAAATTCGTCCTCTAAGGTGACCTTCATCAAGTCTTTATTTAGTCTACCGGATATATGCACATTTTTCTTGGCCAGTATTCCTGAGAGATATTGAAGCTTTGTACCTGAATCATGATTGCCGGCAATCATTAAGACCGGTATATTCCTCTTTTCAAGCTCTGTAATAAGATAATCTAAGAGCTGATATGCATCGTCCTTGGGCGCACTTCGATCGAAGACATCGCCGGAGAGCATAATTGCATCCGGACCAACTTCGTCAATCTTCTCTAAAAATCTGTCCACCCATACCGGCTGATCCCCATTATCTATAAGGGATACACCATAAATCATTTTACCCAGGTGCAAATCACTTGCATGAATAATTTTCATAAAAAAATCCTCCTCTCCCTCAACTAAAAATTCATCTTAAAGATATCCCTTGCTATTCCGAAACTTTCCCTGACCATGTTATTAGGTACATACCACGGAACGGTGTATGCAGCTATTCCATAGACCTCGTTTTCTGTGAGTTTTTTTGCTAAATGTACTCCGCGAAAAACATGAAAATTATTGGTCACAATACCAATTTTCATACCCTCCGTATTTGCTGCCTCACCCATAAGTTCAAGTGAGTTAGAAATATTGGCAACTGTGTCCATAGCCTCCGTTTCTGCTATGATGCGCTCAGGTGCAATTCCCCTTGCCACAAGATAATCCTTTCCTCCATCGCCTTCTGTAACAACTTCGTTTACGCCCTGTCCCCCCGATACGATGCATATGGTTTCTGGATTTTCCAGAAGATAATCATATGCCGCATCAAGCCTATATTGGAAAATAGCACTTGGTTCCCGATCTCGCATCTGAGCTCCAAGCACAACTATATAATCAAGGTCGCCAACTCCCTTGTCTCCAAAGTGACTTAGCATGGCTCCCATACATACAGTCACAAAAATAATCCCCAAGGAAACAAGGCAATAACACGCTCTTCTCAAAACCTTCGGAACCCTATGCCATCTTCCCTTTCCTGCCACAAAAAATACGCCACCAAAAAAAACCGCACCTATAATCCATATCATGAAGGAAAAAGTTCCGCTACCCACCACAAAAATGCTTATGGCGTAGATTATACACGCAAACATAAGCATCAAAGAAATAATCCTTATAGGTTTTACTGACATGCTAAATTCCTTCTTTCTAAATACAAATTATACCGGCTCATTTTTGTAAACTTTTAATTAGCCATACTTCTATTCTAGCATAGTATTCAGAACTTTAAAATGCAAAACCGAAAAACTTAATTTTTCCAACCGCTTTATGCCTACCGTGATCAGATTTATGCGCCGCACGCTACATTCTTCGCATCTTCCAATGACAACTCCCTGTATGTCTGTATGATCAGGAATACTGCTATGAGAAATGTCAACAGATCTGACATGGGCATAGAATACAGCACGCCATCCAGTCCAAATTTAAGCGGCAGCAAAAGTGCAAAGCCTACTCCAAATGCAATCTCCCTTACCATGGACAGAATTGTAGACTCCAAAGCTTTTCCCATTGCCTGAAGGAATATAAAGCAGGATTTGTTTACGCATGCAAAAATCATCATACACAAATATATTCTGAATGCCTTAATCGCAAATGCCGTATAATACATACTCTCATTGGTTGCGCCGAAGATACCGATCAATGCTCCGGGGAACAGTTCAACTATCACAAGTGCTACTGCTCCGATTATTGCCTCCGCTATTAGCAGTGTAGTAAAAAGCCTTTTTACCCGGCCCTTAAGTCCTGCTCCCATATTGTATCCGACAACAGGGATACATCCGGCAGCCATACCAACTACTATAGAAATCACGATCTGAAAGAACTTCATGACGATCCCGACCACCGCCATAGGAATCTGGGCATACTGCTCCTGTCCGAATACAGGATCCATGGCACCATATTTTCTAATCATGTTGTTGATGACTGCCATGGCAGCTACAAGGGATATCTGTGACAAAAAGCTGGTTACACCAAGCACCAATGTTCTCTTAACAATATCAGCATCCAATCTGAAATCCGCCTTCCCTGGCTTTATGATCTTCATATGTACAATGTACCATACTGCAAGCATAGCTGTTACGATCTGTCCGATCACTGTAGCCACTGCAGCTCCCATCATTCCCCACTTGAAGCCAAATATGAAAATCGGATCTAGGATGATATTGATTACTGCCCCGGCAAGGGTTGATGCCATAGCAAACTTCGGATTACCGTCTGCCCTGATCACCGGATTCATGGCCTGTCCGAACATATAAAAAGGAATCCCCAAAGAAATATAGAAAAAATATTCTTTTGAGTGTCGGAAGGTCTCATCATTTACCGTGCCTCCGAACATGGCTATGATCTGATTGGCGAATATAAGATATATGGCAGCAAGCACTAGACTCGATGCTATCATCAGAATAACGGAGTTACCCACGCTCTTCCTTGCATTACCGGCTTCCTTCTTTCCCAGGCTCAAGGATACATAGGCACAGCATCCGTCTCCTATCATTACCGCTATTGCAAGTGCAATGACCGTCATAGGAAACACCACTGTATTCGCCGCATTCCCATAGGATCCCAGATAACTGGCATTAGCTATAAATATCTGGTCTACGATGTTGTAAAGTGCTCCCACCAGCAGCGATATGATACAAGGTATGGAATACTTCCGTATCAAGCTTCCTACTGGTTCACTCCCGAGAAAATCATTCTCCTTCGCATTCATTTTTTCACATCCTCCTCGCAAAAAATAAGCGCATAGCCTTCAGCTGGATTTACGCCACGGGCTACACGCTTATCATTGCTTTCTTGTAATAAAAAATAAGTGGCAAAAACTGGATTTACGCAGTTACTGCCACTCGTTATGCTTTATTCTAACACATTTTTCCTTCATGATTCAAGGGAC
>JAILSA010000127.1 GCA_024697885.1 Eubacterium sp.
AAAAAAAGAATCTAATTATTTTTTCTTTCATTGATATCACTATATCGTTCACATATTATGAGTATTTTGCGAATTTGTGAACAAATTGTTAACGATTCTACTTTTTCCCTCTTTTTTTCCAAAAAATCAGATAAATTTGTAAATAGTTGTGGATGTGAAGGACTGTCCTGCCTTCAAAACACAGTTCTGGAATTCAGGAATGTTCATGCAGTTTGGATAGAACTGGGTCTCAAAGCAGAAGCCTGCTCTCTTTCCATATACATGGCCATTTTTGCCCTTTACACCGTTGATGTAGTTTCCAGAGTAGAACTGAACGCCAGGAAGGTCTGTGTACATTTCCATGGTGCGGCCAGATGCTGGATCTATCACCTCACCGATTTTCTCCATGCCCTCAGTCTCCTTGTCGATGCAGTAGTTGTGGTCATAACCTGCTCCCTGCTTAAGAGCCGGGAAGTCCTTGTCGATGTCCTGACCTGTCAACTTCTTGGTTCTGAAGTCCATTGGAGTTCCTGTGACATCCATGATTTTTCCATTTGGAATCAGGTCGTCTGTAACTTCTGTAATGCCGCTGGCCTTGAGACAAACCTCGTGTCCCTCAATGTTGCCACTGCCCTCACCTGCCAGGTTGAAGTAGCTGTGGTTGGTCAGGTTACAAATCGTATCCTTGTCTGTCTTGGTCTCATAGGTGATTTTCAACTCGTTGTCATCTGTCAAGGTGTAGGTCATGCGGATGTCAAGGTTTCCCGGGAAGCCCTGCTCCAAATCTGGGCTGACACGGGAGAAGGTGACACTGTTGTCTGTGGTCTCTGCCTTGTACATTACCTTGTGGTATCCCGGTGTTCCGCCGTGAAGGTTGTTTTCACCCTCGTTTTTCTCCACCTCATAGGTCTGGCCGCCCAGTTCAAACTTAGCTCCGCCAATTCTATTTCCATTTCTTCCAATAAAAGCTCCGAAGAAGACTCCGTTGTCCTCATAGCCAGCCACGTCGTCATATCCCAAAACCACGTCAGCTAAGTTTCCATTTTTGTCTGGAACATTGACATTTACCAGGCATGCGCCAAAATCAATGGCGGAAATGCTCATGTTCTTTGCGTTGGTGATGGTGTACTTTGTCACTGCCTCACCATTTTTTGTTGTTCCAAAAGCCTGTGTTGTTACACTCATTTTTCATACCTCCGTTTTTTTATTTATGAATTCTGCCTTCTCAGCAGTAATTTCCTAGTCTGCAAAAAATTCCACAATCTCAGTGTATCCCTCAGCCGTCAGCTGCTCCTTCTGGAATTTCTTGTTTTTCTTCATAATATTGATGTTGACCTGGATGCCCTGGTCTCTCTCCTTCTTGGCCAGCTCCATAACCTCTTTCATTTTTTCCACAGGAGCCTTCTTGTCAATCAGGTAGGCCTTCTTTTGTCCTGCACTTGGAAGTTTAAAATCTCTCTCAAGAAGAAGCATAACGATTCGCTCAAATCCAATGGAAAAACCGCAGGCACAGGTATCATTGCCTGTAAACTTGCCAATCATCTCATCGTAGCGTCCGCCGCCACCTACGGAGCCGCCAAACTCATCCATGGCGATCTCAAAGATTGGGCCTGTGTAGTAGGACATGCCTCGCACCAAAGTAGGGTCAAAGGCAATCTTAAAGTCCGCGGTCTTAACGCTCTCTACGGTGGAGATAATGGTCTCAAGGTCTTCTGCCACTCCCTCCTCAAGGTTGTCCCCCAAGGTTTCCTTCATATATTTAACACCTGCCAAATCATTGGTTACGGTTTGAAACAGGTCCTTACACTTGTTAACTGCTTCTGCTGGGTAGCCGGCCTCCAAAAGCTCTGCCTCAACCCCTTCCATCTGGATTTTGTCCATCTTATCCAGGATGATAAATACCTCGTCATAGGCCTCTTCTGGGAAACCACAGTACTTAGCCATGCCCTTTAACATCTTACGATTGTTAATGCGAATGGTAAAATTCTTAAAGTCTAATTTGCCAAGAAGAGTGGTAGTGGCTGTAATCAACTCAATCTCTGCTAAGTAGGTTGGCTCACCGAGAATGTCAATGTCACACTGCATAAACTGTCTGAAACGACCTCTCTGTGGACGGTCAGCCCTCCAAACATTTCCCATCTGCAAAGCCTTAAATGGAGATGGCAGGTCGTTGGCATTGTTGGCATAATAGCGGGACAGTGGAAGGGTCAGGTCATAGCGAAGTCCGCTGTCTGTCAGGTCCGCCTCTGTCTCTGCGGTCTCAAGGTTCAACTTCTGGCCGCGCTTCATAATCTTGAAAATCAGTTTTTCGTTCTCTCCGCCCTGCTTGCTGTTGAGATTGCCGATATGCTCCACGCAAGGAGTCTCAATAGACTGAAAACCAAAGGTCTTGTAGGTCTCCTTGATCTGACTGATGACATAGTCGCGGATCTCCATCTCTCTAGGTAAAATATCCTTCATTCCTGTTGTAGGTTTCTTCTTTAAAGCCATAATAATCCTCATTTCTGCAGCCTACTCAAAGGCGTTGCGCTTTCTTTCTATCATCTCGTCGATGCGGTAAATGTAGTCATCGACGTTTTTCACATTTTCCACTCGCTCCATGCGGTTCTCCCCGGGGTAAACAATCTTGGTGGAGCCACCGCTTCCCAGAGCCACAATGGTCTCAAGCTCCTCCATAATCAATATATTATAGAGGCAATCCTTGCCGGGCCTTGCATAGGCCACATTTTCCTGGTTGGTATTTCTGCTGGTGCCGGCCTTGTTTTTCTGCCGGTACATGTAGTAGGGCTCATAGCCCAAGCCCCGCAGGAAGTCATTTCCCAAGTCCTGCATGGCAGGAATCAACAGGTCTTCCTCTCTCATAGGTCCCCCGCTCTCTAGCTGGTCCCTCCTCATGCGGGAGGCCCGCTTAATCACCAGGGTGTGGACGGTGACGCTGTCGGGATTCAGGTCCGCCACCTCTTGGAGAGTCCTGTGAAAATCCTTCTCATCCTCTTCTGGCAGGCCCACAATCAAATCCATATTTATATTGTCAAAGCCAAGTTCTCTGGCCTGGGCAAATACCTCTTTTACCTGATTTACCGTGTGCTTTCTTCCCATCAAGTCCAGCGTTTCCTGCTTCATGGTCTGGGGATTTATGGAAATCCTTCCCACACCGGCCTTTTTCATAATCTCTAACTTGTCTCGGCTGATGCTGTCCGGCCTTCCTGCCTCCACCGTGTACTCCGCCACCTCCGAAAGGGGCAGGTGTCTGGCAATCATATCCATGAGCCTGGCGAGCTCCTCCTCATTTAGGGAAGTAGGGGTTCCGCCCCCCACATAGACAGTATGTAATTTCTTGTGGGCAAAAGCCTTAGCCGTATAGGCGAGCTCCTTCTCCAGGGCATCCAAATACCCGGAAACCTTATGGCGAAAGGCCTTATAGGGAAAGGCGGAAAAGGAACAGTAGCCGCAAATACTTGGGCAAAAAGGTATTCCTATGTAAATATTATAGAGGTTTTGGTGGTCCAAAGCCCCCACCAGTTCATTTTCCCTCACGGCCACATCCGCCGCCAGCTTAGCCTTGGCAGGCCGGGTCAAATATTCCTCTTGCAAGTGATCCAGGACCTCCTCATAGGAACATCCATCCCAGAGCAGGCGAAGGGCAATCTTGGCCGGCCGAATCCCCGTGAGAATTCCCCAGGGCAGGTCCCTACCGGCCTTTTTTACCAGGACCTCATAAACCTGGGCCTTGACCTGGTTTTTGCTATAATTTTCATCCAGGCAGGTGTCTAACCAGACTTCCTGATTCTTCTCCATCCGCAGGGGGTAGTCACTTCGCCCCTGCCAGTCTGACCTCTCTGTCACCTGACATTCTTCTTCCGGGAAAAAACTCAGGGCCAGGGCCTTTAAATCATAGGAAAATTCCCCGGTCCCCTTTTGATTTTTCTTAATCTCAAATCTTATCATATGAATCTAAATCCTCCGGGCCTAGGCGTAAGGGTTGTTGGCCCGCTCATATTCTATGGTAGTTTCAGGACCGTGTCCCGGATAGGCAACCACATCACCCGGCAGTTTGAGAAGAACCTCACGAAGGCTTTCCAAAATTTCTCTCATATTGCCCGTTGGCAAATCCGTCCTTCCCACGGACTCGCAAAAAAGGGTGTCCCCGCAAAAAAGGGCCTTGTCCTCCTGACTGTAGAAACAAACGCCCCCTCGGGTGTGGCCTGGAGTGTGAATCACCTGGAGTTCTATGCCCGCCAGGTCAAGCTTTTGCCTGTCTCGAAGAAGCATCTCCGGCTCCACTGCCACATCAAAGCCCCACTTGGCTCCCCCGTTCATAACCGGGTCCATCATCAGTTTCTTCTCACCCTCGTAGGCATAGACCTTGGCTCCCGTCAGGGCCGCAAGTTCCGCCACCCCTCCGATGTGGTCAAAATGCCCGTGGGTCAGCAAAATCCCCTGACACTTGAGGCCTCTTTTTTCTATAAAATTGTAGATTTTTGGGGCCTCTTCCCCCGGATCAATCACCAGGCAATCCGAAGAGCCCTCTTTATTTATCACATAACAATTGGTGGCCACAGGGCCTACGGTTAACATACCGATTTCCATTATTTTCCTCCATTTGCAAGGCATCAGCCATTGGCGCTTCGCTCAATGCTTATGATGCTGTCAATGTTTTTTAGCTTAACAATCAGTCGGTCTAGCTGCTCCAGGCTCTTGGTCTCAAAGCCAATGGTGAGGCTGGCCTTGTCCTGCTTGGTCACTCGCACATTCATGGACTTGATGTCGATTTTGTTGGCGGAAAAGACCTTGGACACATCTAGGAGCATATTGCTTCGGTTGTAGCAAAAAATCACAATCTCCACTGGGTAGTAATCGTTGTTTTCCACTGCATCCGGTGCCCACTCAGCGTCAATAAGGCGGTCCTTCTCTCCTGTTGGCAGGTTAATCATGTTGACGCAGTCAGTTCTGTGAATGGAAACACCGCGTCCCCTGGTGACAAAGCCCACGATTTCGTCTCCCGGCACTGGGCTACAGCACTTGGAAAAACGAACGGCCAAGTCGTCTAAGCCCTCCACAATAATACCGGACTTGTGACGACCCTCCTTGTGGTTTGGACTGCCTGGCTGGTCGATTTTTTGTCCCATGGACTCCTCTAGCATCTCATGGATATGGGCATCGTAAACAACTCTTTTATTCTTCTTGTTAAATTCCTCCTGGAGGCGGTTGACCACCTGACCCTCCTTGAGTCCACCGTGACCGATGGCCGCACAGACGGACTCCCAGTTTTTGAAGCCGTACTTGCGCATGCAGGCGTCTGTGTACTCCGCCTTAAGAAGCGGCGCCAAATCTATATTTTTTACCTTACAATAGGTGTGGAGCAACTCCTTACCCTTGATAATGTTGTCTTCCTTGAACTCATTGCGGAACCACTGGTTAATCTTGTTTTTGGCCTGGGATGATTTTACAATAGCCAACCAATCTCGACTTGGTCCCCTGCTGTTCTGACTGGTGATAATGTCCACCTGGTCACCATTTTGAATCTCGTAGTCCATCTTGACAATGTTGCCATTTACCCTGGCACCCACCATGCGGTTGCCCACGGCGGAGTGGACGGCATAGGCAAAGTCAATTGGGGTAGATCCCGCCGGCAGATTTTTTACATCGCCATTTGGGGTAAAACAGTAGATTCTGTCGGAAAAAAGGTCCAAATCCGACTTGATGACGCTGAGGAATTCCTTGTTGTCATCCATGTCATGCTGCCACTCCAAAATGCGGCGGAGCCAAGCCATCTTCTGTGCCTCGCTCTCATCTGAAGCGGCGCTGCCAGCAGATTCCTTGTACTTCCAATGGGCTGCGATACCGTATTCCGCTGTCCTGTGCATCTCATAGGTCCTGATCTGAATCTCAAAAGGCTGACCGTTTGGCGCAATCAGGGTGGTGTGGAGGGACTGATAATTGTTGGCCTTTGGCATGGCAATGTAGTCCTTAAACCTTCCCGGAATCGGTTTAAACATCTCGTGGATAATTCCCAGAGCCGTGTAGCACTCCTGGTCGTTGTCCACAATGATACGAATGGCAAAAAGGTCGTAGATCTGATCAAAGGTCTTGTCCTGTTTTACCATTTTTCTATAAATACTGAAGAGGTGCTTGACACGGCCATCAATGGTGGCCTCCATGTCATTTTCCTTGAGCTTGTTGCTGACCTCAAGCATAATCTCCTCGATGAAGTTTTTCTTTCTGGCCTTGATTTCCTCAAACTGGTCCTTAATCTCTCTGTAGGCCTCAGGCTCTAGGTAGCGAAGGGACAAGTCATCTAACTCTACCTTGACCTTGGCGATTCCCAGTCGGTCGGCAATTGGGGAATAAATGTCCAAGGTCTCTCTGGACTTCTCCTTTTGCTTCTCCGGCTTCATAAATTCCATGGTTCTCATGTTGTGAAGACGGTCCGCCAGTTTTATAATGATAACTCGAATATCCTTGGCCATGGCCAAAAACATTTTGCGCAAATTCTCTGCCTGTCGCTCCACCTTGTCCGCAACATAATTCAACTGGGTCAACTTGGTAACCCCATCTACCAGGACTGCCACTTCCTCGCTGAACATATCCGTGATGTCCTGGGTGGTATAGGATGTATCCTCCACCACATCGTGTAGGAGTCCACCTACGATGGTCTCCTTGTCCATCTCCAGTTGGGCCAGGATAATGGCCACGCAAACCGGGTGGGTCAAATAAGGCTCTCCAGACTTTCTCTTCTGGTCCTTGTGAGCGTCCTTGGCCAACTTGTAGGCCCGCTCTATGATTTCCAGATCACTGGAAGGATGATAATTCTCCACTGTCTTGACCAATATTTCGTACAAGGCATCGGGATCCATAAAATTAGGCGGAATCATCTCTGTCGAAAGCTCACCGGTGTCAAAGGTACTAATCAAACCGTTACGCTCTAATTTTTCCATAGTCATCCTCCTCTCCTCTCTTTTCCAACTTAACAAAAGCCCTGACGGGCATTATATTTTATTATATATACATTCCCCGCAAAAATCAATCATTTCACAGGATTTGTCTTCTTTATATAATAGGTCAGGAAACAAAGGAAAAAATCTTTTGAAAAATGCACAATTTTTATGGCAAAACTATTATTTTTTTGGTAAAATATACTTATGACTAAGGAAAAAGACATCCATTAGTTTTAACTCAATTTTTAGAAAAGGGGTGTATCGAATGTTAGCAGATCGTGAGAAAAAAATTCCAGCAAGATGTAACAGTAATATTAAGTTGAAGGTGATCCCTGGCCACTTCGCCACTACCACCTCACACATCAACTACTACACTGACCTGTCCACACTCAAGGCCCGCCACGCAGAGGCTATGGAAGTGGCAACCTCTATGGCACACGAGTATCAGTACAACACACCTGTTGATACTATCGTCTGCATCAACGGAACCGAGGTCATTGGAACCTGCCTGGCAGAGAAATTAACAGAGAACGGTATCATGTCCCTCAACCGACACAATACCATGTATATCATCACACCAGAGTTTGATATCAACGGCCAGTTGATTTTCCGTGACAATATGCAACCTATGGTCCGTGGCAAAAATGTCCTTCTTCTCTTGGACGCAGCCACCACAGGACAGACCATTAGCAAGTGCTTAAATACAATCAAGTACTACGGAGGAATCATCCAGGGCATATCCGCCATCTTCAGTGCGATCCCAGATATTGCCGGAATCCAGATTCACTCCATCTTCAGCACCGCAGACATTCCAGACTACCAGTCCTTCGACTCCTTCGACTGCCCTCACTGCAAGGCCGGCGAAAAGATCGATGCCATTGTCAATGTCCATGGCTACTCGGAGCTGTAGATGATAGAAAAGTTCAAGAAGTGGGAGTTAGAAAATTAAGGGCGCCAGCAGAGCTGGCGTCTTTTTTCTCTACTCTCTAATAACTGCATCTTCCGCAATTGGTACAGTGCAGGCAATCCGGCTTTATGATCTCTGGCAGATAGGCCTCTACGCGGACCACATCCTCTGGCCGAAACTTCCTGGCTTCCTGATAGGGAGCCAAAACCTCCCACTGGCCCTCCTGACAAGTCAAGGTCAAAGTTTTAACCTGCTTGAAATCAGGATTCATACTACTCTGGTAGAGTAATGGAAAATAGCCTTTCTCTCCCTCTTCATCAGCCAGCACAATGCCGGATAAGGCAGTGACTATTCTACAGTTGTCTCCTTCTTCTTTTTTCCCCACTTCCTGATCACAGGGATAATCTCCCGGAGCCTTACAGTCAATTTCTTTCCACCAATCCATGACAATCCTCCTAGGCCAATTCTTTCATTAGCTCAAGCATATAATTCCAGGTTCTCTCCAAACTGGCCAAATCCATTTTTTCCATAGGAGTGTGAACATCCGCCAGGTCAGGGCCAATAGACAGGCAGTCCAGGCCTGGCAACTTGTCGGCGAAAATTCCACATTCCACTCCTGCATGAATGCCCTCGATCATAGGCTTTTCTCCATACATCTTCTCGTATACTACAGCCATAGAATCCTGTAAACTCGAACTTTCTTTAAAAGACCAGCCCGGGTAATCACCGGATATTTCCACCTTGCCACCCAAGACTTTGGCAAGTTTTGACAACTGGTCCATGACCTGCTTTTTCTTGCTGGCAAGACTTGAACGAACAGAGCAAGTAAGAGACAAACACCCTTTTTCCGTTTTCATAATTCCTAAATTCAGGGAAGTCTCCACAAAATCAGGGATAGCTTGGCTCATAGCCTGGACTCCATTGGGCAAAAGTTCAAGGGCAGCCAGGACCTTTTCCGTGGTCTCTTTTGCCCATACGACGCTTGTAGAACCACCGTTCTCCGCACTCACCAAGGCAGGCTTCAAGCTCAACTTCAATCCTTTTTCCACCAAGCCATACTCTTCCTTCAGGATTTTCTCCCACTCTTCCACCCTGGCGGACAAATCCTTGCGAGCCACCAAGACAGCCTTGGCCTCCCTTGGGATGGCATTGTCCTTACTTCCACCCTCAAGCTGGCAGAGCATAATTTGATCCGACTCATAAAGGTCTCGCACCACTCTGGCTAGAAGCAGGCTGGCATTTCCCCTACCCCTGTGAATTTCCGTTCCGGAGTGGCCGCCCACAAGGCCCGTCAGACTCAGTTCATAGGCCTTGCCTTCAGCCGGTGCCTCCTGCCACTCCAAATCAAAGGATAAGGTCTGGGTAGCACCGCCGGCGCAGCTCACCAGGAAATGGCCTTCCTCCTCATTGTCCAGATTAATCATGCGACGACCCATAAGGTCGCTGCAATCCAGGGCGGCCGCTCCGAGCATGCCCACTTCCTCATCCACCGTAAAAACGCACTCAAGCGGTGGGTGAACAATGGCATCATCCGCTAACAAAGCCAGCATCATGGCCAGGGCCACGCCGTCATCCGCACCCAGGGTAGTGCCCTGAGCTGTCAAAAAACCGTCCTCCAAAACGAGGTCAAGCCCCTCTTCATCCATATTTTTCCCGCAGTCCCCCTCCTTCTCACAGACCATATCCATGTGGCCCTGGAGAATCAAAGGGGCGGCGGCCTGGTGACCGGAAGAAGCCTCCTTCCAAATAATCACATTGCCCGCCTGGTCCTGCCTGTAGGTCAGGCCGCGGCCCAGGGCAAAATCCACCAGGTACTGGCTGATTTTTTCCGTGTGGTAAGACCCGTGGGGAATGGCACAAATCTCTTCAAAAAAAGTTAAAACAGCATTTGGCTGTAAATTTTCAAGCATGAAATCACCTCGCATCTATTCTTCTAACCATTTTAAGAGAAAAAGCCAGCAACCGCAAGTCCCGTTTGTATTTTCCCCCTTATCATGGTAAAATAAACAGGTTAAGGAAAAAACAACAGGAGGCAGGTATGAAAAGTTTAAACTTAGGATTCATCGGTTTTGGACTTATTGGCGGCTCCATTGCAAGGGCCCTGAAAAAACGAAATATGGATGTCAAAGTCTATGTCTATTCTCGCAGGAAAAATCCTGAACTAGAGGTGGGCGTAGCCGAGGGCGTCATTGACGAGATCTATTACGAAATCGACCAGAATTTTTCCAAGTGTCAGGTGATTTTTCTCTGCGCCCCTGTTTTAAAAAATGTGGAATTTTTCCCGAAACTCAAGGAAATTATGGGGCCAGGCACCATTTTGACCGATGTGGGCTCCGTTAAGGGAAACATTTGTCAGGCGGCCGTAGAAGCGGGGCTTGGCCCGAATTTCATCGGCGGCCACCCCATGGCAGGCTCCGAAAAGACGGGCTACCAAAACTCTACCGACAGTCTTTTGGAAAACGCCTATTACCTTCTGACTCCCAACGGGGAAAATAAAAAAGAAGATATTAAACTCATGGAGGAACTTGTCTCCGCCACTGGCGCCAACTGTGTGGTTCTAGACCCGGCGGATCACGACAAAATCACAGCGGCCATTAGCCACGTGCCCCACATTATCGCCGTCAGCCTGGTGAATATGGTGGCCCAGCGGGACAATGCAGAGGAGAACATGAAGTCCTTTGCCGCCGGCGGTTTTAAGGACATCACCCGCATCGC
>JAILSA010000148.1 GCA_024697885.1 Eubacterium sp.
TAGAAGATGAATATAGTCAGCTGACATGGGATCTTTTAAACAAAAAAATTTCTGAGGATAAATTCTACGAATTTGTAAATAAGCATGCAGAAATAGAATATGAATATCAATCTTGCTTAAGAGTAATTAAGAAAAAAATTGATTATGTAAAAAAAGATCCAAAAAGAAGATACGTAATAAAAACGGATGGCTGGTTTTTCTATTTCAATGACAATCTTATTTCTTTTTTGATTTTGATATTTTTGATGATTATGACTATTCCTATAATGCGAATAGAATATCTACCTGAGATGAAAAGTATAAGAAGCTTGAGCGTTTTGGGTCATAAAAAAAGTTTTCTAATCCAACTACTAACATTTATCGTAGTAGGAGAGTTTTTTATGCTGACTTCTAACCTACTTAAACTACTTATATATCATCTAAGATATGGTTTAGAATCTTGGGATGCGCCTCTACAAAGTATTGAATTATTTGAAAAATGTAAGTGGAATATATCAATAGGAAATTTGGTACTTGCTAACATTCTTCTACAGGGAATTGGAGTGATATTTTTCTGTCTTCTTTCAGCTATGGTTGTAAGCTTTCTAGAAAAAAATATGGAGTCATTTTTTTCAATATTAATATTGCTATTGGTTCCACCTATGTTTTTCTCGGAAGAATTACAAAGCAAGATTCCAAATCCTTATACTTACTTATTTTCAAGTGAATTGCTAAAAGGCTACAGATTTAATGATTATTTTGTGAGTGGAAAAAGATTATTGTTTTATATATTACTTTCAATAGTCCTAATGTTTGCTTTTTTGATAATTGCATTAAAGAAGGGAGACTATGTTGAAAAATAAAAAAATAATTCTAATAATAGCCCTAGTCGTAGTATTGATTATAATATTTGGCATTTGTTTTATATCCTATAAAATGGATAATTCATATGATATAGAGGATTCTTATTGTGTAGGCTACGATTATTCGATGACTACCTATGATAAAGAGATATATTGGGGAAGTTTCGAAGGAATCTTTAGCTGCAATGAAAGTAATCTAGATGAAATAAATCAGTTTGCTGATCTTCTAGAAGATGTAGAAAAGGTGGGATATTATATACCAGCTAGCAGCAAGCGATATATTTTTTATATAAAAATCATAGATGATAGCTATTATGAATTTCATTCATATGATAAGGCAAATAAAAAAGATATAATAACCTATTCAAGTGTTTCAAAAGCCACGATGCAACATGATTATTTGGGCCTAAACAAAAAAGAATACAAGGGTCTTACAAAAAAGATGGATACAATAGAGAATACGCCAAGTAAGTTTTTTATAATGAATAATAAAATTTACTATCAAGTGGGATCAAATATTTATGAAAATAATCCCAATTCAATATTTAATCATGTAATTTTAAAAGGATTAGATAAGGATGCCTCAATCTTTGTCACCAAAGATAATTTGATATATATGACAGAAGAAATGAAGATATATTCCTATGATTTTGCCAGTGGACAAAGTAAATATATAATGACTGGCATGATTAACAATTTGAAAAATGTCGGCAATACCCTTTATATACAAAAAGCAGATAATAGCATCTGGAAAAGCGCCGATGGACAAAAATTTGAATTATTTAAAAAGCTGAGTGGAAGAATAGCTTTTATAGATGAACAATATTTAATATACACCGATAAGTATGAAAAAGAATACATAATTGAGGAAATACAAAGTAAAAAAGAAGTGAAAAGAATAAAGACGGAAGTGGATGATATAGACATAGTAGTAAAAAATGATTGCATATACACAGGACAGTATAAAGAAAAAGAAAAAGTGCCTCAAATAAAAAAACACCTTTAAATTTGTAGAAATTATCACGGATGGCTTTTTTCTTTGGGTAGACAAGACTAATTCTATGGCTTGATTTTTTTTTAGAGACAAGGTATACTATCTGATAGAAATTGCAAAATTTCGTGAAACATGTGAAAAAAGGCCTGTTTTGGGCCTGTAAATTTTGGAAAAGAGAGGTACAAGTAAAAATGGCAAACGTTGATTTGACTAAGTATGGTATTACTGGAACCACAGAAATCGTTTACAATCCTTCTTACGAGGAGCTTTTCGCTGAGGAAACAAAAGCAGGTCTTGAGGGATATGAAGTAGGATATGAGACAGAGCTTGACGCTGTTGATGTATTCACTGGTGTATATACAGGACGCTCCCCTAAGGACAAGTTCATCGTAGTAGATGAGAATTCAGAGAACACTGTATGGTGGGATTCTGAGGAGTATCCAAACGACAACCACAAAATGACTCAGGAGACATGGGCAGTAGTAAAAGACCTTGCTCAGAAAGAGCTCTCCAACAAGAGATTGTTCGTTGTTGACGGATTCTGCGGTGCAAACAAAGATACTCGTATGGCAGTTCGTTTCATCATGGAAGTAGCATGGCAGGCACATTTCGTAAAGAACATGTTCATCCGCCCAACAGAGGAAGAGCTTGCAAACTTCGAGCCAGACTTTATCGTATATACAGCTTCTAAGGCTAAAGTTGAGAACTACAAAGAGCTTGGATTGAATTCTGAGACATGTGTAGCCTTCAACGTAACAAGCAAAGAGCAGGTTATTTTGAACACATGGTATGGTGGAGAGATGAAGAAGGGAATGTTCTCTATGATGAACTACTACCTTCCACTTCAGGGTATGGCTTCCATGCACTGCTCCGCTAACACAGATATGAACGGTGAGCACACAGCAATCTTCTTCGGACTTTCCGGAACAGGTAAGACAACACTTTCAACTGATCCTAAGCGTCTCTTGATCGGTGATGACGAGCACGGCTGGGATGACAACGGCGTATTCAACCTTGAGGGTGGATGCTACGCTAAGGTTATCAACCTGGATGCTGAGGCTGAGCCAGATATTTACAACGCAATCAAGAGAGATGCACTTCTTGAGAACGTAACAGTAGCAAAAGACGGCAGCGGCAAGCTTGACTTCGCTGACAAATCTGTTACAGAGAACACTCGTGTATCTTATCCAATCGAGTTCATCGAGAAAAACGTTAAGAAAGTAAACCCAGTATCTGCTGGCCCACAGGCTGACAACGTAATCTTCTTGTCTGCAGATGCATTTGGAGTACTTCCTCCAGTATCCATCTTGACACCAGAGCAGACACAGTACTACTTCCTTTCAGGATTTACTGCAAAGCTTGCTGGTACAGAGCGTGGAATCACAGAGCCAACTCCTACATTCTCCGCATGCTTCGGACAGGCATTCTTGGAGCTTCACCCAACAAAATATGCTGAGGAGCTCGTTAAGAAAATGGAGAAGAGCGGCGCTAAGGCATACCTTGTAAACACAGGATGGAACGGAACTGGAAAACGTATCTCTATCCAGGATACTCGTGGAATCATCGATGCAATCCTTGACGGATCCATCAACAAGGTTCCTACCAAGAAGATTCCATTCTTCAACTTCGAGGTACCTACAGAGCTTCCAGGCGTAGACACAGGAATCCTTGATCCTCGCGACACATATGCAGATGCATCTGAGTGGGAGAAAAAAGCAAAGGATCTTGCTGAGCGTTTCACAAAGAACTTTGTTAAGTACACTGGCAACGATGCAGGTAAGGCACTTGTATCCGCAGGTCCAGAGATGTAATTACATAAAAAAGATTTTTAGAGGGGTCGCTTCCTGTGGGAGGCGGCCTTTTTTTGAACTGGAATGTCAAGATGGCCTGTTTTCCTCAAATTTAAGTGACAATAAAAGAGTGCTGTGTTATAATATTGTGAAGTCTTTTTAGACCTTGAGAGAGAATAAAGGAGTGCCTGAAATGCTAATCGATGATTATAAGATTAATTACAAGGAGACAGGAGAGGGCCAGGAAGTGGTTTTGCTCCTTCAGGGATGGGGAACGGACCTGACGGTTTACGACTCAGTGGCCGCTACCATTTCATCCAAGTGCCGTGTCATCCAGTTGGATTTTCCCGGCTTTGGCGGCAGCGACGAGCCCAGAGAGCCTTGGGCGGTGGACGACTATGCCGACTTTGTCATCAAGTTTTTGGGCCAATTAAATATAAAAAAGGTGACCCTTTGGGGACATTCCTACGGAGGCCGCGTTATTATAAAACTGGCCAACAGGGAGAATCTTCCCTTCGAAATCAACCGAATCGTCCTGGTGGACAGCGCGGGAATTTTGCCAAAGAAGACCTTTAAGCAAAAATTCAAAATCAGAAAATACAAAATCTTAAAGAAGTTTATTAACATGAAGCTGGTTTACAAGATTTGTCCCGACTTGGTGGACGAGTGGCGCAATAAGCAGGGATCAGCAGACTACCGCAATTCCACACCTATGATGCGGGCCTGCATGGTCAAGGCGGTCAACGAGGATTTGACCCATCTCTTGCCGGGAATCAAGCAGGATACCCTCTTGATTTGGGGAGACTTGGATACGGCCACACCGATTGCCGACGCCAGGCTCATGGAGGAAAAAATTCCAAACGCCGGTCTGGCAGTGATTCCGGGGACAGGGCATTTTTGCTTTCTGGAACAGCCTAGAATTTTTGCCGGCATCATGGCATCCTATTTTGGAGTAAAATAAAAGGAAAGAGGATAAAAATGAACGCAACAAGCATCCTAATGATAATTACATTGGCGGCGGAAGTGGCAGCCGGACTTTTGGTGGCCCGCTACAACCTCCACATGTTCCAGCTTATGGGCTACAAAAACATGGAGCACGTGGGCTGGCTAAAGAAAAACTGGAAGAAGCAGGCCCTTCTTATTCCCAACCTGATTCTAGGTCTTTTGGCCCTGTTCCTTCCTTCTATACCAGTCTATGTAATTTTGATTCTAATGAATCTCATTCTATGTAAGTACTATGGTTATCTGAGAAAGGCCAACACCAAGAAAAAACTGGTTTATACCATGCGAGTGCGCAGACAGGTGGCAACCAATGCTGTGATCAATCTCCTGGTTCTGGTTTTGGTGGGGATTTTCCTGGATCTGAAATTTTTGCCGGGAACCTTTGCCATCCTAATCAGTCTGCAGTTTTGCATGCTGCTTGTGGTCAATCTCATAAATCGACCAGGGGAGCTTATGATCACCAATCATTTTATCCATGACGCCCAGAGAATGTTAAAAGAGGTGCCGGGACTGACCATTATTGGTGTGACGGGAAGCTTTGGTAAGACCAGCGTCAAGTACTATTTACAGACCCTTTTGCAGGACCACTTCAACGTCTTGATTACCCCAGAGAGTTACAACACGCCAATGGGCGTGGTAAAGACCATTCGCGAGTCCCTTAAGTCAACCCATGAGATTTTCGTCTGTGAGATGGGAGCTAGACATGTGGGAGACATTAAGGAAATATGTGACATCGTCCATCCGGATCACGGTGTCATCACGTCCATAGGACCCCAGCATCTAGAGACATTTTTCAATATGGACAACATTGTAAATACCAAGTACGAGTTGGCGGATGCCCTGCCAGAGGACAGCATGCTCTTCTTAAATGGAGACAACGACTACGTGGTTGGCAATGCGAATAAATACAAGAATCCGATTTTTTACCGTTCGCAGTCCCAGGGAGAGGGCTACAAGGCCTCTGACATTTCCCTGTCTCAGCTGGGAACAGAATTTGTAGTGACCACCCCTGAGGGCCAGAGCGAAAAATTCCAGATGCGCCTGGTGGGTGAGCACAATGTAATCAACGTGGTAGGTGCCATTGCCATTGCCCACAAGATGGGAATTGACCTCAAGGATTTGAGGGTGCCGGTTCGAAGGATTCAGCCGGTGGCCCACCGACTTCAGATGATTGAGCGCGGCAATGTGACCATTATAGACGATGCCTACAACTCAAACCCTGTGGGCTCTAAGGCAGCAGTGGAGACCCTGGCCATGTTTGACGGAGTGAGAATTATGATTACTCCGGGAATGGTAGAACTTGGCAAGGAAGAAGAGGAGTACAACTACAAGTTTGGCGGTTATGCAGCCAAGTGCTGTGACTATGTACTTCTGGTGGGCAAAAAGCACACAGAGCCAATTAAAAAAGGCCTTTTGGATGGTGGATTTCCTCAGGAAAAATGTCATGTCTATGATGTTTTGGAGGATGCATTATCTTTTGCATATAGCATAAAGGACGAGGGTCACAAGTTCATTCTCTTGGAGAACGACCTTCCGGATAACTACTAAAATTTTAAGGACAGGAACCTGCCTAAAGTAAGGAGTGTAATTAAAATGAAAACAAGAGTTGCAATGATGTTTGGTGGAAAAAGTGTAGAGCACGAGGTGTCTATTATTTCCGGTATTCAGGCCATTATGAGCATGGATACAGACAAGTATGAGGTAATCCCGGTATACATCACCAAGGACAATCAGATGTATGTGGGAGACGACATTGACAACATCGACGCATATAAAGATATTAAGGCTTTGCTTGACAAGGCTCAGAGAGTTATTCTCATTAACGAGAACAACAAGATTGCCCTGGTGCCATATCCACAGAAGAGATTTGGCAAAAAACCGGAAATCGAAATTGATATCGCCTTCCCAATTGTTCACGGAACCAATGTGGAGGACGGAGCCCTTCAGGGATATTTAAAAACCATCGGAATTCCATTTGTGGGATGTGATGTGACAGCATCTGCTGTGGGAATGGACAAGTATGTTTCCAAGGCAGTTCTCAAGGACAATGGAGTTCCAGTTTTGGACTGCGTTTCCTTTACTACCAGAGACTACGCAGACATGGATGCCCTTCTTGACACCTGCGAGAAGGAAATCGGCTACCCAGCTATTGTAAAGCCGGTAAATCTGGGATCTAGTGTAGGTATTAGTGTGGCAAAGGACCGTGTGGAGTTGACCAAGTCTATTGACGACGCTTTTTCCTATGCTTCCAAGGTAATTGTGGAGCATGCCATTACCAAGCTTCGCGAGATCAACTGCTCCGTTCTGGGAGATGAGAACCAGGCAGAGGCCTCCGAGTGCGAGGAGCCACTTCACACCAAGGATATTTTGAGCTATGAGGACAAGTACCTCAGCAACAACTCCAAGAGCGGCGGTTCCAAGGGAATGGCCAGCGTGTCCAGAAAGATTCCAGCGGAACTCTCACCGGAGAAGAGAGAGGAAGTTCGCCAGATGGCAGTCAAGTCCTTCCAGAAGTTGGGATGCAACGGCGTGGCCCGCATTGACTTTATGATTGATGAGGAAAACGGAAACCTTTACTTTAACGAGATTAATACCATTCCTGGCTCCCTGGCATTTTACCTCTGGGACCCAGTGGGTGTTCCATACAAGGATCTTTTGGACCGCATGATTCAGTTGGCTCTCAAGAGACAGCGAGAGGAGCAAAACCTGACTTACACCTTCGATACCAACATTTTGAGCCAGAGCGCTCTGTCCGGTGCCAAGGGAAGCAAGTCCGGCAAGTTAGGATAAGATAAATAAGAAAATGTGCAAAAGTCGAGTAGGGGGAATTTCCGCCCTACTCGTATGACTATAAGGGAAGAAAAATGACGAAAGTAGATTTGATCACAGGATTTTTGGGAGCGGGAAAAACCAGTTTTCTCCAGGTGTATGCCAGGTATCTTA
>JAILSA010000172.1 GCA_024697885.1 Eubacterium sp.
CATATCAATCATAGTCTTGGCCTCAATGTTAATGGTCTTGGAGTAGATCTCGTAGTTGATTTCAGAGCGAGCCTCTAACTCAGTCTTGTTGAGAACGTGCTGTCTCTCAAACATATCAATGGTCTTTTGGTCAGTGAGAGAGGAGATGGCATCTACCATGGTTCTCATATTAGGAAGACCACGGCGCTCAGCTTCTTCTACCCACTCATCGGAATAACCATTTCCGTTGAAAATAATCTTCTTGTGGTTTTTCAGGGTCTCATAAATCAAGTCGTCTACGGCGGAGTCAAAGTCCTCGGCCTTCTCTAGGCGGTCAGCCATTTTTTCCAAAACATCGGCAACGGTAGAATTCAGAACTGTATTGGCGTCGGCGATGGACTGGGAAGAGGCCACCATACGGAACTCAAACTTGTTGCCGGTGAAGGCAAAAGGTGAGGTACGGTTGCGGTCTGTGGCATCTTTTTTAATAGGAAGAATGGTGTGGACACCGATGTCCATGTTGCCTCCCTTGTTACTGTGGTTGGCAGTACCATTTTTCAAAATCTGATCGACAATATCATCTAACTGCTCGCCTAAGAAAATAGAAACGATGGCAGGTGGTGCCTCATCAGCTCCCAGGCGGTGGTCGTTTCCAGGGTTGGCAGCGGACAGACGAAGGAGTCCGGCGTGCTCATCAACGGCCTCAATAACAGCAGCCATAAAGAGAAGGAACTGCTTGTTGTCATCTGGGTGCTTGCCAGGGCTCAAAAGGTTCTCTCCGGTGTTGGTAACTAATGACCAGTTGTCGTGCTTGCCAGAACCGTTGACGCCGTCAAATGGCTTCTCGTGAAGGAGACATTCCATGCCGTGGCGGCGGGCAACCTTTTTCATTACTTCCATAACCAGCTGGTTGTGGTCAGTGGCAATGTTGGCTGTGCTGTAAATTGGCGCCATCTCGTGCTGGGCTGGAGCAACCTCATTGTGCTGGGTCTTAGACAAAATACCCAATTTCCAGAGCTCGATATTGAGCTCGTTCATAAAGGCTGCCTGGCGCTCGCGGATAATACCGAAGTAGTGGTCATCCATTTCCTGTCCCTTAGGAGGCATGGAGCCAAAGAGGGTACGACCGGTGAAAATCAGGTCTTCGCGCTTGAGGAACTGGTCGCGGTCCACTAAGAAGTACTCCTGCTCAGGTCCGACGGAAACAGTCACATGGGTCACATCATCCTTGCCAAAAAGGTTGAGGATGCGGACACTCTGTTTATTGATGGCTTCCATGGAACGCAAAAGAGGGGTCTTTTTGTCCAGGGCTTCTCCCGTATAAGAACAAAAGGCTGTTGGAATACAGAGAACGGTACCGATGGCGTCTTCCTTGAGGAAGGCAGGAGAGGTACAATCCCAGACGGTATATCCTCTGGCCTCAAAGGTGGCACGCAGACCGCCGGATGGGAATGAGGAGGCGTCAGGCTCTCCCTTAATCAATTCCTTTCCGGAAAATTCCAAAACAGCGTGGGCTCCAGAGGACTCGCTGAGGAAAGAGTCGTGTTTTTCCGCTGTGATACCAGTCATAGGCTGGAACCAGTGGGTGTAGTGGGTGGCGCCGTTTTCCAAGGCCCACTCCTTAATGGCATGGGCTACCACATTGGCCACATCAGGTGCTAACTCCTCCCCATTTTCCATGGTGCTCTTGAGAGCGGCATAGGATTTCTTTGGCAGGTACTGCTGCATCATATCGTCATTAAATACCTTAGTTCCAAAGACATCTTGTATAATACTTTTTTGCATAGAATGAAACCATCCTTCCATATAATTGTTTTCTTTGCAATACATTCCTTATTTTATCAGAATAATAAAATAGTTCAAGGGAAAATTATAATAGGAAAGAAGAAAGTGGGAAAACCTGTAACAATCTTGAAATATATTGATAAGAATTTTCAAATTTGGAGTTGATTATACTTAATAAAAGCGTTACAATTATACTCGGAGAAAAATTTGAGTTTTCAAAAAATAAAATAAAGTGGAGGACTGCAAATGAGTAATTCAGCAAGAGAGCGTATAGAAATGCTCGTTGACCCAAACAGTTTTGTTGAAATCGGCGGCTTGGTAACCAAGCGCAATACCGACTTCAACATGCAAGAAAAAGCAGTGCCAGCCGATGGTGTAATTACAGGTTATGGTGTTGTGGACAACAACCTGGTATATGTATACAGCCAGGATGTTACCGCACTCAGTGGTTCCGTTGGTGAGATGCATGCAAGAAAGATTGCAAATCTCTATGAGATGGCAATTAAGGCAGGTGCCCCAGTCATTGGTTTGATTGACTGTGCCGGCATTCGTGTCCAGGAAGCCTTTGACGCTTTGGCGGGATTTGGTCAGATTTATATGGCCAAGGTAAAGGCGGCAGGAATCATCCCACAGATCAGTGCGATTTTGGGATCCTGCGGTGGAGGAGTGGCAATCTCTTCCAAACTATCAGACATTACCCTAATGGACGCATCCAATGGAAAATTATTCGTAAATTCACCAAATGCTATTTTGGGAAACAGAGAGGAAAAGTGTGACACTTCAAATGCCGCATTCCAGGCTCAGGCCGGCAATGTTGACATTGTTTGCCAGGATGAGAATGAGGTAATTGCAAAACTTCGTCAGTTGATTTCCATGTTGCCTGCCAACGCAGGTGTGACTGCAGAAGAGGATTGCAGCGATGATTTGAACCGCACTTTAGATGGATTTGATGGATATGCAAGCGATGCAAGAGCCGCACTGACTCAGATTGCAGACCAGACAGAATTTATAGAGTTGAAGGCAGAGAATGGCCCAGAGATGGTAATTGGCCTTATGAAATTAAATGGTCAGACCGTAGGTGCCATTGCCAACGACAAGGAGGGTGTTCTCTCCACAGCAGGATGTAAGAAGGCAGAGCAGTTTGTATACTTCTGTGACTCCTTTGGAATTCCAGTGGTAACACTCACTAATGTAAAAGAATACGCTTCTTCTATGGAAGAGGAAAAGACAATTGCCCAGGCAGTGGCAGATATGACCTTTGCCTTTGCCAACGCGGATGTACCTAAGATTAATGTGATTACAGGACAAGCTTACGGAAGC
>JAILSA010000217.1 GCA_024697885.1 Eubacterium sp.
TAGCCAGCTACGGGGAAAAAGGGCCGGCAACAAGCTTTTTGGCTAAGATATCGAGGCTTTTCCGGGATATCTTAGCCAGCTACGGGGAAAAAGGGCTGGCAACAAGCATTATTGGCTAAGATATGGGAGATTTTCCGGGAAATCATAGCCAGATACGGGGAAAAAGGGCTGGCAACAAGCTTTTTGACTATGATATAAGGAAAAACCCGGGATATCTTAGCCATCCAAACCCCGCCGCCCAAACCAGCAGATGAAGCCCTCGCCAAAAAAATAAAAAAAGTTGTTGACAAGTAGAAATGGTTAGTATATACTAACCATAGTAAAAGATAACTAACATCTTTTATAGGATGTCATCCGAACTCAATAATATAATATGAATCTATAAAAAGCAGAAGACTGAGCCATTGGTCTTCTGCTTTTTATTTTACCTGGGTGTGAGGAGCCCTCCTCCTTAGGTGGGGGGAATCTAAGCCCTCCGACGGATTAAAATTAGTCGGTAATGACATAGATTCGTCCAGCATATGCCCCCCTTTTGACAAAAGTGGAAACTAATATTTTATATATAAAAGGAGAGGGTGGGAGTCTATTTCTATTTGAACGGAGGTAGTACTCATGAAAAAAATGAAAAAGAAATTGGCTGTGTTCATGGCCTTGGCCCTGGCCTTTTCCATGACTCTGGCTACACCGGTTTCGGCCAAGAAAAAAGTAAGGCTAAACAAGAAAAAGATTGTTTTGCGCGTGGGTAAGACCAAGAAGTTAAAGGTCAAAAATGCTACGGGCAAGGTAAAGTGGTCAAGCTCCAACAAGAAGGTGGCCACTGTTACCAAAAAGGGCAAGGTAAAGGCCAGGAAAAAAGGAAAAGCAGTTATTAAGGCCAAGGTAAATGGAAAGGTTCTCAAGTGCAAGGTGAGGGTGAAGAAGAAAAAGACATCTACAACCACAAGTGCGACCCAGACACCAGCCACCAGCACCACAGCCGGGGCTGCATCCACTAGCACCGCCACAGGAACTACGGGAGAGGCGACGGCTACAAGCTCAGCCACCAGCACAGCAGGCTCTACAGAGGCGGCAGATGTAACCGTCACAGCTACAGCCAAGGCCACATCAACGGCTAAGGCCACATCAACGGCCAAGGCGACGTCAACAGCTACGACAGCCAGCACTACAGCTACGGCAGCTAGCGCTACAGCCACAGCAGCCAGCGCCACAGCTACGACAGCCAGCGCCACAGCTACGACAGCCAGCGCCACAGCCACAGCAGCCAGCGCTACAGCAACAGCCGCCAGCGCCACGGCTACAGCTACAGCCACTCCTACGGCAACTCCAATGCCAGACTCCTCAGCTACTTTTTCCAGTTTGGATTTGAATGAGTCAGCGGAAGGGGCAACAGAGTTAGTAATTCCAACGACAGCTCCATCTTCCAAGGTCAAGGGGGATACCTACACCCTGAGCAAGAAGAATAAGTTAACCATCACCCAGCCGGGAACCTATACCATCTCTACGGCGGGATCCGACACGGTGGATGGCCGGATTGAGGTAGAACTTGAGACAGCAGGATCTGTCCACCTGATTTTTGACGGGGTAAACTTGACCTCCAGTGATTTGGCGGACACCACAGACCCAATTACCTCCAACAAGGGAATTATCAATTTTAAGAGCACCAATTTGACATCGGCAGTTATCACCCTGGCAGAGGGCAGTCAAAATGTTTTGACGGACATTGGCTTGACAGGAATAGATGAGGATGATTCCACATCTACCGTTTACCCGGGAGGAATTACCTGTAAAAAGGCCCCTCTCACAATTAATGGAAGCGGAAGTTTGAGTATAAGCTCCCTGTACGGCAATGGCATTAAGGGAACAAGTACTGTAAAAATCATAAACTCCCAGATTCAGGTGGGAAGTTCCAGCGCAGCAGTGGGCCACCAGGGAATTTCAGCCAAACTAGGCCTTTATACCAAGGACGCAGACCTGTCGGTATATGCCTCTGTGGATGGCATGAAAATCACCCTGGACGAAGAGGATATCACAGAGGATTCAAGCCTGGCAGACTACGGCATGATGGATTTAGATGGAGGAGACTATCAGGTAACCTCCACAGGAGGAGATGGAATTTATGCCTACTCCACCCTGAATTTAGAGGCCGACAGCATTGATGCCACAGCATCATATACAGTAACTTCTAGCTCAGATGAAACCAGCTCTAAGGCCATAAAGGCGGGAACAGCCATTAATATCCTAGAGGGGTCAGGAACCATAAATGCTACTAGTACAAGTGATGACGGCATCCACAGCAATTCAGACATAACCATTGATGGAGGAAATATAGTAATATCTGCAGGCGATGATGGTGTCCACTCAGATACGATTTTGACCATAAATGACGGAACCGTTACAGTGTCAGAATCCTATGAGGGAATCGAGTCCGCAGAACTTGTAATCAATGACGGAGATATTGACATTACCGCCTCAGACGATGGTATGAATGCCGGTGGCGGAAGCGACTCCTCCAGTACAGAAGGCGGTGACAACTTTAGCCCTTGGGGCGGATCTTCCTCCAGCACTACAAGCGCTAGCTATAATCTGACCATAAGCGGAGGGGATATCTATGTAAATGCAGGAGGAGATGGCCTCGACAGCAATGGAAACCTCTACATAAAGGGAGGGGATATTGTGATTGACGGACCGACGGATGCAGGAAACGCAGCCCTTGATTACGGGGACAGCAATGCCGTGTGCGAAATTTCAGGGGGAAGTCTGGCGGCCATTGCCTACTATGACAGCGGCATGACAGCACTGCCAACAAGCGGATCCACCCAGGCCTACGGCCTCTTTTACACCGGAACTACCTATTCGGCTAATAGCCAGGTAGTGGTAAAGGATTCCAGTGGTAATAGCCTAATGACTGTCACCACTGGCAAAAAATTCCAGTCCATTATATTCTCTGATTCCAGTTTCACATCTGGAACCACCTATTATGTCTATGTAAATGGAAGTCAGGCGGGAAGTTTTACCGCCACTACCTCCTCCTCATCCTCTGGAGGACCGGGAGGAAACAGCGGACCGGGAGGTCACTAAAAATTAAAGAATAACCAGGGAAGAGGGTCTGTTTCTAAAGGAGACAGACCCTTTTCTTTTAGGGATAAATAGTGTAAAATAGAAGTATATATTTAGGATGGACTTATTGTATCCATCTATCGGAAATCAGGGAGGAAACCAAGGTGAAAAAGGTCAAAATTTGCGGCATTACAAGCAGGGAGGAGATCGGCTGGCTCAACCAAATCAAACCGGATTATGCCGGCTTTGTGGTCTTTTTTCCAAAGAGCAAGAGAAACCTTTCTCTAGACCAGGCAAGGGACTTGATAGGCCGCCTGGATTCCCGAATCCAATCCGTGGCAGTGGTGGTAAAACCGACCTTGGATCAGGCCCTGCAAATTCAGGAGGCGGGTTTTTCTCTGATCCAGATTCACGGAGATGTTTCTGAAGAAATAATGAATTCTATAAAAATTCCGATTTGGAAGGCTTTTAATGTGTCGGATTTGGCAGAATTTCCGAAATATAATATGATGGGGAAAATTTCTGGATTTGTCTTTGACGCCGCCAGACCAGGCAGTGGAACCACCTTTGATTGGGACCTGCTCAAACAGATTCCAGAGACGGACAAAATCAAAATGCTGGCAGGGGGCTTAAACCCTGACAATGCGGGACAGGCTGCCCAGGTGGCCGGCATTGACGGACTCGACACCAGCTCTGGCGTGGAGAGGGAGTCGGGAATAGGAAAAGACAGGGATAAGATTGAAAATTTCGTGAGACAAGCTAGGGAAAATTGACGAGACGAAATGGAGATGGACCTATGGAAAATGGATTTAAAGAAAAATTTATGATGAGGATGAAGGAGATGGCCAGAAAGAACAAGGCCCTTCGCCTTTTATCCCTAATATTGACCGTGATTGTCATGAGCTTTTACCATGTAGGTGAGGCAATACTCGGGAAAAAGAGGGGCCGAAAGATCGTATTTGTGGCCTTGATTTCCTGTGTCTGCCTGACATTTTTCGTAGTATTACCATCTCTGGCAGAGGAGAGCGGACTCGACGATGGCATGGAAATCGTGGAGGAGACTCAGACCCCAGAGCCAACGGAGGAGCCAACGGAGGAGCCGGTGGAAACTGAGGTCCCGGAGGCCACAGCGGAACCGGTGGAGGAGACTGAGGCCCCAGAGGCCACAGAAGAACCAGAGGAAGAGATCGAAGAGGCCAAGGAAGAAGAAAAAGTGGCGGCTACAGAGGCGCCAGAGGAAAGCCAGGCAGAGCCTGAGGAGGAAAAAGAAGAGACTCACATGGCCAGCCTGAAGAAGGCAGATGCGGATGAGCCTACTAATATTACGGTGGATGCCCCAGTGATTGTGACCCAGCCTCAGGACATTTCCGTGGACTATAAGGCCATTACAGAGGACCACAAGTTGACTGTGGAAGTTGAGGATGTGGCATCCGATGTTTATGTAAATTACCAGTGGTACAAGGACGGTGAAAAGATTTCCGGAGCCGATGCCAAGGAGGATACCTATGAGATTGAGACGGACCTAAATGCCGGCAGCCACGAGTACTACTGTAAGGTGACAGCGGAGTCTGTAGAGGATGAGACCGTGACCGCCTCCACCGACTCAGAGGTGGCCACAGTAACAGTAAATAAAATATCCCCAAGCGAGGATATGTTTAACTATAGCATTGCTGACCGCTACTACTACAATGCAGAGACACAGACCATTGCGGTGACAGCAGATTCTTCCGTGGAGGGACTGGGAAGTGCCAGAATTAGCACCTGGAAAAATGGCAAGCAGACCAAGTTTTTGAATGTGGGAACCTACGACCTGCGCCTGACGGTGGCAGAGGGAGACAACTACTTAGCAGATGAATTTATTTTGGACCAGACAGCTACCATGGTTCAGATTACTCCAAATGTGACCTATAAGGTCAGTGGAAACAAGGGAAATCTGGTAGATGACTTCCAGTGGTACACAGGAGATGTGACCATTAATCCGGCCACAGGATATACCATTTCTACAGCGGAGACAGGCCCTTACGAGGACAGCTTAGTGATCAGCCAGGAGAGCAGTGCAAACGCTCCAAATGTGGCTCCAAGTAAGGTTTATTTTAAACAAAATTCCACAGGGGGCGTCACCACAGCCTACAGCGTGGATCCTTTTGGCATTGACAAAACAGCCCCAACAGGAAGCTTTAGTGTGGACGAGGACAGCTGGAATTCCACCCTCAACTCCCTGACCTTTGGAAGATTTTTCAAGGATACCGTCACTGTGACATTGACACCGGAGGACGATTTGAGCACAGCAGATCAAATCACCACCTACCTTATTGTGTCCTCAGGGTCTCAGGGAATTGCCACAAGCGATTTGCCAAAACAGTCCTGGGGTGATCCAAGGACCTCTGTCAATGTAGAGGGGGAGACCCAGTTTGTAGTCTATGGAAAAATCCAGGATCAGGCGGGAAATACTACCTATGTTTCCTCGGATGGAATTATTATTGACGGGACAGCCCCTGTGATTACCTGTGAATCCCAGGCGGTTCAAGATACCTATATCGCCGATGAGAAAACTTTCTTGGTGACAGATGACAATCTCAGCAAGATTACCTACCAGCCAGAGGGTGGAGTGGTAACCACCATTACAGATGGGGACACCTTTACCCTGACTAGCCCAGTGTCCATGGGAGATTCCACCGTTTACAGCGTGGAGGCCACGGACAAGGCGGGAAATGTAACAGCCAAGACCATTACCATGACTAACCCGGTGGACGATTTTGACGTGGTGGCCATGGACTTTGGTGACCAGACCTATGGCTATGATAATGCCAGTCTGGAGAAGGAGATGGAGATTGTTCTCAACGCCCAGTACAACGTGGATTATCAGCCAGAGATCAAGAGCGTGACCCCGATTGCCAATGGCGGAGATGACAGCTTCGAGGTGGTGGCAAAGGAGGATGGCAGCTATCGCATTCGCCCAGTGGCGGGCCTGCATGTGGGCTCCTACACCCAGCAGATTCGCGTGAATTATAAGGGAGTGAGAGACCAGTCCACCACCAAGTTCACCTGTAGCATCCAGGTGACCAAGGCGGTTTTGAATGCCTCCTATGAGGGCCACCAGGTCTACTACCACACAATTCCGGATTTTACAGACCATGTGACTGTGACAGGATACCAAAATAGCGACACCTATGATTCTCTCATGGAGGCAGAGGGTCAGGACTTTTCCCAGGCCTTGGAAATCCAGTTTGAGGGAAGGGCTATAGAGCCCGCCTACTATGATTTGGCACCGGCGGGAGGAGAACTGACAGACTATACCATCCAGCCAATCAGCGGCACCATGACAGTTTTGCGCCGAGACGCCACCAGAGACCAGGAGTATGAGATTGTGGGAACCCAGGGAAAAAATTCCTGGTACATTACGGAGGTTTCTCTGAAAGCGGCAGACGGCTTTTTGATGAGCCAGTCAGAGGATGAAAATTCCTTTGCCAGCCAGACCCTGGCACCTGATGCCTGGCAGCAGGAGACCAGCGTGGACGGTCAGGAGATTTCCTTCTATCTGATGAATGCAGATACCGGTGAGATTTACAATCAGTCTCAGGAGAGTGTCAAAATTGATATGACAACACCATATTTGGCAGAGGGACAGGGCATGATGATAGCCTCTAACCTCTGGCGGAGTTTTTTGAATAATATAACCTTTAACCAATATTTTAACGACACCATTGCCGTTACCATTTCGGGTTCTGACGCCCTCTCTGGCATTGACGAGGACAGCTATGCCTATTTTGTATCCGATGTCTCTCTGACGGAGGAAGAGGTGAAGGGACTGGCATGGGAGACTGGCAGCAGTTTTTACCTGGAGCCAAAAACCCTGGAGAGGTCTGTGGTTTATGCCAGAATTCAGGACCAGGCAGGCCTTTGCATCTACATTTCCTCTGACGGAATGGTCTTTGACAACAAGGTGCCAGAGATTGAGCCCGTAACAGATGGGGAAGAGTATATTACTGAGGAAAAAGAAATTACAGTGACAGACTCCAACCTGGTGGCGGTTACTCTCTACGAGGGCAGTGACACCACTGTGGAAGGTCAGAATGTTGCGGTGGAAAATGGCAGCGCTAACCTGACCCTCTACTGTCCGGAGTCTGGCTCTAAGACCTATACGATTGTGGCCAGAGACAGTGGAAGCAATGTGGCGGAAAAGAGCCTGATTATTACCAAGCCAATTTATGAAATCAAGGCGGCTCGCGTCAAACTAAAGAGTGCAACCTATGGTTACACCAATCCGCCGAGCCAGCAGATTTCCTATGAAAATACCAGTAAGGCCAATGCGGATGCCACTATTTCTCAGGTGACCCTGAGCGATACGGAACACTTTACCGTCAAGAGTCAGGAGGGCAAGTACTACATTCAGGCGGCCAGCAACTTGAAGGCGGGAAGATATACTTCAGATGTCTATGTTTACTACAACGGTGACAAGGTGGCGGAGACCACAGCCTCTGTGACTATAGCCAAGGCAGTTCTCCAGGCCCAGTATGTGGGACAGGATGTTTACTACAACGAAATCCCTGATTTTGAGGGCAAGGTCAGTGTGACTGGCTTTGTGAACAATGAGACGGAAGAGACGGCGGATGGCTATGAGGCACCTACTGTTTCCATGTCCGGCAGGGCCAAGGAAACCAGGATTTTGGCACCGACAGGCGGTAAGGCAGATAACTATGATTTTGAATATGTAAAGGGCGTTTTGCTGGTGAACCAGAGAGAGGCAGAAACCGGTGATGACGGCCAGTATGAGGTCAAGGGAAGTCGGTCCGATTCTGATTGGTATATCTCCAATATTACCATCCAGCCAGTGACAGGTTGTGCTATTTCTCTTGATCCTGACGGAAATGATTTGACAGAACAGCTCCTTTTGACGGATAATACTGACCAGGGACTTGCAAAATTCTACCTGGTAGATCAGGCGACAGGGGAGATGTACAAGGAGGTAGCTTTTAGCTATCGCAAGGATTCCCATGCCCCTGTGGTAAAAAATGCAGAGGACGGCGAGACCTATGTGGTCAACAGCATGGAACTAGTGGTTGAGGACGACTACCTGTCCAATGTGACGGTCAACGGAGCTGCCCAGGAGATTGTGGACAATAAGACCTCCACCTTTACCCTGACAGCGGACCAGACCTCTACCGTTTATGTTATTGTGGCAACAGACTTTGCCGGCAATGTAACCAAGTACAGTCTGACTCTCCAGCAGCCTTCCGAAATCCTTCCACAGGAGGATGAAGAGGAAGAGGAGGAGACCGAAGCTGTCAGCAGTCCTGGCGCTGTCACCAAGAATGTAAAGGTGATTCAGGGAGCTCCAGAGACTACCCTGTCCACCAAGACAGAAAAGGTGGGAAGTTCGGTTCTCTCTGACGGGGAGCAAAAGGCTGTGACCCAGGGAAGCGATGCCAAGATTGAAATGAGAATTCAAAACATAGATTCCACGGTTTCTCAGGAGGACAAGGAACTTGTAATTGCAAGCCTTGGAGACTATTCCGTGGGCCAGTATATGGATATCACTCTTTGGAAGACTGTAGGAGCCAGCACAGCCAAGAAGGTGACAGAGACCAGTCAGCCACTTTCTGTGACAATCTCTGTGCCAGAGAGTTTGAGAAATACGGATTCCTCAAAGACCAGAAAATTTGAGATTATTCGAGTGCATGAGGGAAGCGCCAGCGTATTAGAGGATCAGGACGCATCCACCAACACGGTGACCTTTAGCACAGATAGATTTTCCACCTATGTTTTAGCCTACAAGGATCTGGCGGGAAGCGCAAAGACTACCAGTCAGACAAGTTCTTCCAAGAATAATAAGACCAGTGCAAGTAACTCGAGTGCAAGCTCTAGCAGTTCGGCAAACGGTGAGGACTCCTCTTCTCCAGAGACGGGAGACCAGGCCCCAATCGGACTGGCTGTAGGTCTTTTGATCCTGGCAGCAGGTGGAATTACGGCAGTAATAATTGTGAAAAAAAGGGAAAAGAAAAATGGGACAAAAGAGAATTAAATTAAAGGATAGGACACTCCCCTTTTATACTAAAGGGGAGGAGATCTTCAACATGATTTCACATGTAGTGGGCGGGGCCTTAGCAGTGGCGGCCCTGGTCCTATGTGTGATTTTTGCGGTTATTTATAATGATGCCTGGGCCATTGTATCCGCTGCGATTTACGGCGGCACCATGGTGATTTTGTACATTGTATCCGGCATCTACCACGGCCTCAGGGAGGGCATGGCCAAAAAGGTTTTTCAGGTCATTGACCACTGTACCATTTATTTTTTGATTGCGGGAACCTACACACCCCTGACCCTGGCGGGCCTAAGGCCAGAATATCCCGTTCACGCCTTTGTGCTCTTTGGCCTGGTATGGGCCTGCTGCTTTGTGGCGGCCACACTGACAGCCATTGACTTGGAAAAATACAGTCTTTTTTCCATGATTTGTTACATTGCCATGGGCTGGAGCATTATCCTCTTCATTGTGCCAACTGTTAGGATTCTGGGCCTGGGAGGAAGCCTCCTTCTCTTTGGCGGCGGACTGGCCTACACGGTAGGAGCAGTTTTGTACGAAAAGGGAAAGACCAAAAAATATATGCATTCAGTTTTCCACCTCTTTGTTTTGGCGGGAAGCATTTTACACTTTTTCATGATTCTATTTTATGTTATTATGTAAAGGTGATTTTGAAAACAGGAGGGATTTCCCTCAGATTGGAGATATGAATTTATGGTAGTAGAAGCAAAGGTAAAAGGCTTTATTTGCACCACAGCACATCCAGTGGGATGCGAGGAGAGCGTGAGAAGACAGATTAATTATTGCAAGGAAAAAGGTCAGGTAGAGGGACCAAAGAAGGTTTTGGTCATCGGAAGTTCTACCGGATATGGTCTGGCCAGCCGCATTGCAGTAACTTACGGATACGGAGCAGACACCATTGGTGTGGCTTTTGAGAAGGAGGCAAAGGGCAAGAGAACAGCCTCTGCCGGCTGGTATAACACCAAGGCTTTTGAAAAACTTGCCAGGGAAGATGGCTACTATGCCAAGTCCTTCAACGGGGACGGTTTTTCCAAGGAGATGAAGGACCAGGTCATTGAGGCCATCAAGGCTGACTTTGGCCAGGTGGATTTGGTGGTATACAGCTTGGCTGCCCCAAGAAGAACTCTGGCAGACGGCACCAGTGTCACCAGTGTTTTGAAAACAGTAGGCAGTGAATTTACCAATAAGACCATTGACCTGAGAAACAATGAGGTCAAGGAGGTTACAGTTCCTGTGGCCAATGAAGACGAAATCAAGGCTACCATCCAGGTTATGGGTGGAGAGGACTGGGAAGATTGGATTAAGGCCCTGGCTGAGGCAGGTGTTTTGGCAGACAATGCCAAGACTTTGGCCTACTCCTATATCGGACCAAGCGTAACCCATCCAATTTACAAGGACGGAAGCATTGGCCAGGCCAAAAAGGATCTTTTTGAAACCTCCAAGCGCCTGACAGAAAACTTTGCATCCAAGGGCTTAAAGGCATATATTTCTGTAAACAAGGCCTTGGTAACCCAGAGTAGCGCAGCGATTCCAATCGTGCCACTCTACATTTCATTGGTATACAAGGTAATGAAGGAAAAAGGTCTTCACGAGGGCTGTATCGAGCAGATGTACCGCCTCTTTGCAGACAAGATGACCAAGGAAGAAGTGGACGACCAGGGCATGTTCCGCCTGGACGACTGGGAATTGAGAGATGAGGTCCAGGACCAAATCGCTGAGGTCTGGGATCAGGTAACCACAGAAAACAT
>JAILSA010000222.1 GCA_024697885.1 Eubacterium sp.
CAGAAGAGGGCAAGGTCACCCTGAGAGTCTGGACCAAGGAAAAACGGGGGGACGATTTTACTATGTTTGTGTCGGTAAAAGATACGGGAATAGGAATTCGCCCGGAGGACAGGGAAAAGCTGTTTGAATCCTTTACCCGCCTCGACGAGACGAGAAACCGCAACATTGAGGGAACAGGTCTTGGAATGTCAGTGGTCACCAGACTTTTGGAGATGATGGGAAGTTCCCTCCAGGTGGAAAGTGAATACGGGGTTGGTTCTGTTTTCTCCTTTGAACTCAAACAGGGAATTGTGGACCAGACTCCGATTGGCAACCTAGAAGAGGGCATGAAGCAGAGTCTGGAAAATGAAGAAGAGGAGAAGTTCCTCTATGCCACAGGAGCCAGGGTTTTGTTGGTGGATGACAACAGCATGAACCTTAAGGTGGCCAGAAATCTCATGAAGAGAAATGGCATTGTGCCAGACGAGGCTCTGTCGGGAATAGAGGCTATTGAACTGGTGAAGGAGAAGGTCTATGACATGATTCTCCTAGACCACATGATGCCAAAAATGGATGGAATCGAGACCATGAAAAAAATGCGAAGCGAGGGCCTGATTCCAGAAAATTGTGTAGTTATTGCCCTGACGGCAAATGCTATTTCCGGTTCCAAGGAGAAGTATTTGGAGGCGGGATTTGATGACTATTTGAGTAAACCAATTGATGTGGCTCAAATGGAAAAGAAGTTTTACGAATGGCTTCCTAAGGGCAAATTAGAATGGAGAGAAAGCACTAATAATGTGAAAACAGAAGAGGTTGTAAAGGCCCCTGTGGATGTGGATTTTGACAGAGAAGCAGGACTGGATTTTTGCAGTTGGGACCAGGAATTTTTCAGAGAAATCTTATCTGATTTTGTAGAAGAATACCAGGAGAAAATAAAGACCTTAGAGGAGGATTGCCAGGAGGAAAACTGGTTCGACTTTGAGGTGAAAATGCACGGCCTAAAGAGCACAGCTAGAAGTATTGGAGCTGGAAATTTGGCTAAGGAGGCCCAGGAGTTAGAAGAGGTAGCAGCGCAGGAGGCGGGGGACTTAGTCCGAGAGAAATATCCGACTTTTGCCAGGGACTACCGGGATTTAGTGAACCGGATAAGGGAGGAGTTATAAGATGGCAGATTGGGTAATCGTTGTAGACGATGACGAGACAAATTTAAAAATGGCGGGCCGGATTTTGAGTAAGGCAAACATGCGGGTGACTGCAATAAAATCCGGAAAGAAGCTCTTAAAGTATATTGAGGAGAATCAGGCCCCAGACTTGATTTTGCTGGATGTAAAAATGCCTGAAATGGATGGCTTTGAGACAATCAGGGAACTCAGAAAAATTGATAAGAGCAAAAATACTCCTGTGATTTTTCTCACGGCAGATGAGAGCGAGGGAACTGAGGTCAAGGGCCTGTCCCTGGGGGCCATGGATTTTCTCAAGAAGCCTTTTGTGCCGGAGATTTTGATTCTTCGAGTGAGGCATATGATAGACCTAGACCACCTGCAGAGAAATCTTGAGGAGGAAGTTGCCAAGAAGACCAAGGAGAATGAAAACCTTTTTCTCCAGGTAGTTTCATCCCTGGCATCGGCCATTGACGCCAAGGACACCTATACCAACGGCCATTCCAACCGGGTGGCAGAATATTCTATGGAGATTGCCAGAAGAGCTGGCTACCAGGGGAAATTTTTAGAGGACATTTACATGATGGGACTCCTTCACGACGTAGGCAAAATCGGTGTGCCAGATACGGTGATCAACAAGCCTGCCCGTCTGAACGAGGAGGAGTACAACCTGATTAAGACCCACTCTATTCAGGGTTTTCGCATTTTGGAAAAAATCAAGGAAATGCCAAAACTGGCCCAGGCTGCCAGGTGGCATCACGAGCGCTATGATGGGAAAGGCTATCCAGATGGCCTGTCAGGAGAGGATATTTTGGTGGAGGCCAGAATTATTGCTGTGGCAGATGCCTACGATGCCATGACAAGTTTTCGTAGCTATCGTAATCCGCTTCCTCAGAATGTGGTGCAGGAGGAAATCGAGCGCTGTGCAGGAAGTCAGTTTGATCCCCAGTTTGCCAGAATTATGCTGGAGATGATTGACGAGGACAAGGATTATCAAATGAAAGAAGCGTAGAGAAATCTGATTGGGGGATTATATGTGGATTATTAATTGTATTCTGATTATTATGGGCGTCATCGCCAGTGTTATGGGTGTAAGCTTTTTTATCAGGAACAAAAAATCATCAGGAAACATTCGGTGGTACATTTGTTTCTGCGGAGTTTTTTCGGGACTCTGGTGTCTGAGCTACGCCCTGGTTGGCATGAGTTATAATTTATCTCTGTGCGATTATTTTCGCAAGATGGGATGTTTTTCGGTCAATGCCTTTTTGGTTTCAGAGGTCTTTTTGGTGACGGAAATGTCATCTGCCAAAAAGGTCTATGTAAATTGTGCCAAGATTTTTTCCCTGATAATTTCGGTGATTGATTTTATCTTTTATTCCAACGAGGGAATTGATATTTATTACAGGCTAGAGGGTTATACGACTTGGAAGGCCAATACAGCCAATACTTTTCCAAGAAACATTCAAACTGCCTATATTGTTCTTATTTTCCTGACTCTGATTTCTTTTGGAATCACCTGGATTATTAACACGAAGGTCAAGCGTTTGAGACACTTTTTTGTATTTGTTTTTATATCTAATTTTATTCTCTTGTTTTTTACCATTCCGGATACATTTTTGCCGGCCAGGGGTTATTATGCCATTCCAACATCTGGAATCGGGGCGGCCACCTGCACCATGGTTATGTGGTACGGGGCAACTCAGCTCAGCTCCTTTGACATCCGAATGGGTAATATTAAGGAGAAAATTTTTGATTTTATGGAGGCGGGAATTATTGTTTTTGACCTCAACCGCCAGACTGCCATTATTAATGAATATGCCAAGCTCTGTGACGACAGGCAGGACAAGGAAATGCTGGAGCTAGATGACTTTTTTTGCATGGATAAGGCCATGGTTGATGAGGCTTTTGAGAGCTCTAAGGACAGGGTTTACGGTGTCAAATTATGGGACAAGACGGAGTCCACAGCATACTCTGTCCAGATCAGTGCGGTAAAGGACAATTTTAATGAGATTTTTTGCTATATCTGTGTTTTTTCAGATATTACAAAAGAGGTCAATGCTATTTCAAAGTTTGAGGTGGCATCCGAGGCCAAGAGTCGATTTTTGGCCCAGATGTCTCACGAAATCCGAACACCTATTAATGTGGTGCTGGGAATGAATGAGATGATTATGCGGGAGGCGGAAAACCAAAATATTCAGGAGTATGCCCAAAATATTGATTCGGCGGGAAATACCCTTTTGACTATTATTAATAGTATTTTGGATTTTTCCAAAATCGAGGATGGAAAAATGGGCATTGTGCCAGTGAAGTACGATACGGCATCCTTTGTCCACGACCTGGTGAACTCGGTGGCCCAGAGGGCGGATGACAAGGGCTTGAAGCTTGAGGTTCAGGTGGATGAAAATCTTCCATGTGCCATGATTGGAGACAATGTCAGAGTTGCCCAGGTGATTATGAATCTTCTTACCAATGCAGTGAAATATACGGAGAAGGGCTATATTCGCCTCACTATTCGGTGCATAGGCCAGGGGCCAAACCATGTGAAGTTTGAGGTCAAGGTGAAGGATACAGGTATTGGAATCAAGGAGGAGGACACCCGCAAATTGTTTGAATCCTTCGAGCGCCTAGACGAGATTCGCAACCACAACATTGAGGGGACAGGTCTTGGGATTTCTATCGTCACGAGCCTATTGAATATGATGGGAAGTTCCCTCAAGGTAGAGAGTACCTACGGCGTGGGATCTGAGTTTTCCTTCTCTCTTGAGCAGGGGATTGGGGATCCTACCCCAATTGGAAACCTGACAGAGAGACTGAAAAACAGGCAGCATAATTTGAAAAAAGAAGACCTCTTCCAGGCGGCCCAGGCCAGGATTTTGGTGGTGGATGACAATGAGATGAACCTTAAGGTTATGAGAAATAAGTTGAGGCTCTTTAAGATTAATCCAGACCTGGCAAATTCAGGCAGAGAAACGGTGGAGATTATGAGGAATAAGGTCTACGACATTGTTCTTATGGACCACATGATGCCGGAGATGGATGGAATTGAAACCTTGAAAAATCTCCAAAAAGAAAATCTCATAGGAGAGGGTACTTATGTGATCGCTCTGACGGCCAATGCGGTGGTGGGAGCCCGTGAGACCTACCTAGAGGCGGGATTTTCTGATTACATGTCCAAGCCTGTGAATATTAGAAGGTTAGGGGATTGCCTTTTGAAATATTTGCCGAAAACTGCTTTCGTAGAAGTTGAGGAGACTGAGGAGGATGAGGAGATTATGGAATTTTCCCCTGAGGAGGATGAAGATGTCATGGAGTTTTCCCCTGAGGAGGATGAAGATGTCATGGAGTTTTCTTCTGAGGAGGAGTCACCAAAGGATGACGAATTTGGCCACAAGTTAAAGAGACTTGAGTTGGGAGGATTTGATGTGAAGGCGGGGCTTGCCTACTGCGGCCAGGACCGGGATTTTTACCGTGATATGCTGAGAGAATATGTGGTATCTAGCCATGACAAGATTCGGAATCTGACCAAGTTTTTACAAGAGAAAAATTGGCACGAATACGAGGTTTTGGTCCATGCTTTGAAGAGTAATTCCAAGATGATTGGAGCCGTGATGATAGCCAAAAAGTCGGAACTTATGGAGAGGGCTGCCAGTGAAGAGAAGGAAGATTTTATTCAAAAAAATCACGATAATCTCATGAATTTAATTGAGGACACCGTGGCCCTGATTAATCGATAGAAAATCTCTGAGAATTTGGTTTATTTCCTATGATTTTGGGGAGAAATATGGTAAAATTAAGTTAATATTATTTCGGTGGAATTTAAAATTGAATTTGAGTAGAGGAGGAGAATTTATGAGTAAAGAACAATTTAGAAGAGCCAACAAAATGGCCTTTATTATTAATCTCCTAATTTTGATATCAGCCATGCTTTTGATGATATTTCAGGGGGTGGAGATTGGGTTTAATGTGGGTATTATTATCGAGATGATTGCAACCTGCTTGGGTTACGGAGCTCTGATGGTGGGAATTACCAAAGGACGAGATAACAAGTTGGGAGTTACAGCGATTCTCACTGGCTCTGCCTTTGTGTACTTGGTGGTAATCCTGGTGCAAAATCAATTTGTGTTTTTTTCCTATGGAATTCCAATTTTGATTTCTAGCATGGTTTATTTGAACCTTAAAGTTCTTAAATTTGGGCTGAGTGAATTGGCAGTAACTTACATCATTCTCTTTGCCCGCAATGTGGCTGCGGGAACAGCGGCACTGAAGGAAGCCGTTGTGGATACCGTTGTTATTATCCTCTGCCTGGCTGCCACCTACTATGTGGTAAAACTCTTGGTTTCTTTTACCAGGGAGAACATGGAAAAAATTGAGACCACTTCACAGGAGCACAAAAAGATTTCGGATAATATTATTGAGACGGCCAACCGCATTGGTCAGTATTTCCAAAATGTTAATGCCAACATGGAGACCTTGAAGGACAAGGTTTCTGGAAACAAGGATGCCATGGTGGAAATCGCAGGAAATACAGAGACAACAGCTCGCGGAATTGATGTTCAGGCGGAGAAATGTCGTGAAATCATGCAACAGACTGAGGCGACGAATGTGAGCAAGGACCGAATGATCCAGGCCACAGAATCTGCCAGACAGACTATCTCTGACGGAAATGAAGTTTTGATGGAACTCAAGGAGAGATCCCAGGAAGTAGAGCGAGAGAGTAGGGATACTATTGAGGCCACCAATCAGGTAAATGAAAAGATCAAGGAAGTTCAGACCATTGTAGCATCTATTATTGCAATCTCTGGTCAGACCAACCTCCTCGCCCTAAACGCTTCTATTGAGGCGGCTAGAGCCGGTGATGCGGGCAAGGGATTTGCCGTTGTGGCAGAGGAAATCAGAGCCCTGTCAGAGCAGACCAACGAGGCCTCTGGCAAGATTACCCAGATCATCCAGGAACTTACGGAGGATGTAGGTGTTACAGTAACAAGCATTGAGAATATGATGGAATCTGTAAAGGAACAAAATCGCATGATTGTTTCCACCGGTGAGAGATTCGATGATATCAATGAAAATGTGGATAATCTTCTGACAGAGTTTGCTGGCCTGGAGCAGGGAGTAAATGCAATCTCCAGGTCTACAGTAGAGATTAATGAGAGCATTGAAAATCTTGCCCACAACAGTCGAAATATTGCAGACCTTACAAAAGACGGAGAGTCTGCAGCCATGGATGCCGTGTCCTCCTGTCAGGATATGGGGGATGCCCTTACAAACATTTACGGTGCAGTAGAAGAATTGACAGCAAATTAAGGCATTCCGCAAAGATGCAAGACTTGTAAGCCGGTCTTGACTTGCGGCCATTACAAAGAGTCTATTTTGCATAGGTGGAATAGACTCTTTTTGCAATTGTGGAATGATTTTAGTATAATTTGGTTATATTATCATGTCCGTTTTTGAACGGAGATTTTAGTATGTTACTATATATTCATGAAGAATGAATACAAGCATACAAAAACAACTGTATCATTGATTAACTACCATTTCGTGTTTTGTCCTCGATACCGCAGAAAAATATTTAACATTCAAGG
>JAILSA010000229.1 GCA_024697885.1 Eubacterium sp.
CTCTTCCTGTTTTTAGACTGTCTTAGTGCGACAGCCCTTTTTCTATTTGCCTACATATTTACTAATAACTGTCCAGGTGGCTGGTCTCTCGAAGCCAAGCTTCCAGAATGCCACTCCGGCAATATCTTTTTCCTTTACAAGCTCTAGCTTCTTCTCAATGGAGGTCTCCTCCTCAAGCCAGATTTTGTACTTAAATCCTCCTGCCTTGTACTCTGCGTAGAACTGCTGGGTTTCATCGTCCCACTTAGCGGAGACATCGTTGGATTTCAAAATGGTCTCCGCCGCGCTCATGCCGTAGGCAGTGGAACTTGGCTGGCCACCCTTTTTCTTGGACTCCTTCCAGAGCCTTGTGTAGAATGGCAGGGCAGTGACCACACGACCCTTTGGCACCTGCTTGAGCATGCCTTCCAAACCGTTTTTCACATAGGAAATAGATGATACAGAACCGCTCTCCTCGCTGCCTGCGTAGTGCTCGTCGTAGGCCATAAGAACCACATAGTCCACAATGCGACCCTGCTCCTCTAAGTCGTAAAAAGCGTTATAGCTCATTGGCGGATAGTTATCCACCGAAACAAGTAAATCATTGACATGGGCCTTGAGAACTAACTCGCGAAGGAACTGGAGGTAAGCCGCCGCATTGTCCTTGGTCACATTCTCAAAATCCACATTGATTCCATCCAAGTCATACTGAATAGCCTTGCCCACCAGGCCGTTAATCAGCTTCGTGCGATTAGAAGTCTGCCCCAGGGCGCTGCTGAGCTTGATTCCCTTGGCAAAATCATCCACAAGACCCCAGACCTTCTTGCCCAGGGCATGGGCCTGATTGACATAGGATGTATCTGCGATACAGGTAAAATTCCCCTGACTGTCTTTCAAGGAAAAAACAGTAGGACAAATAACATTCATAGAGTTGGCAGAAGAAATGCCAGAATACATAAGTTTGCTGCTGGTTTCAGAAGTTACCTGGTGCCAGCCAAGGCAAATTGTCTTTCCGAATTTTTCCTGTTCAAAGGTCTCCGGCTCTCCCTCAAATTCCCAGGAAGCCTCCTTCTTGGCTGCAATCCTCTCACTAGGCACATAGCCTGTCACTCCGTCCTCTGTGGTAACGCAGGTGTAGGCATTTTCCTCCTTCACATCGGTCTCCACAATCAGCTGGGCACCCTCTAGGGCCTCCGTGTAGTAAGCATATTTCTTGCCGGGACCCGTTCTTACCCTGGTGTCCTCTGACAGGGTGGCAAAGGTGTAGGTGGCATCCCGATCTGTCATAACCACCAGTCGAGCCGGGGTGGAATACTCCTTAATATCGTTGGCAGTGTGTTCCTTAATAAAGTTTAGGGACACATAAAATCCATCCTCTAGCTCCTTGAGAATAGGATCCTCTGACTGCTTATTTTCCTTTCCCAACTTGTAGCCGGTCTCATCTGACTCCGCCTGAATCAGGCCATCCTTGGTGGCGTAGGACAGGATTCCCTCCTTGTCGTCCACGAAAATCCTCTTGTCAAAATAAGTGGAAGCAATCCCTGCAGGGACATAGGTAAAACCGTCCACGTTAAGGGCCACAATGCTCTCATCTTTCTCGTCGGTCAAAAGCTCGTCGTCCACCAAAATAGCCACCTGGCCGTCGGTCAGATTAAAGAGCTTATTGATGTCTGCTTGCTCATTGCTGGGCGCCCACTTGCGATAAAGCACATAGGCCACCATGGCAAGGATCAGGAGAAAGGCCAGAACAAAAGCCCCTATCACTAGCTTCTTTCTCTTTCCCATATTTAATTCACTCTCCCTTTTTTACAATACGGACTTAATTGCCGCCAGCAATTCATCATAGGACTCAAAGGCTGGATACTGTGGATAATCCTTTTTGATCTGCTCTGTGGAGCGGAACAAAAATCCTGCCTTGCTGGCCTCGATCATGCCCAAATCGTTAAAGCTGTCGCCACTGGCAATGGTATCATATCCAATGGACTGAAGGGCCTTAACGGTAGTATATTTGCTCTTTTCACAGCGCATCTTAAAACCTGTTACCTGGCCGGACTCTGCCACCTCAAGGCTGTTGCAGAAAATCGTAGGCCATCCCAATTTTTTCATAAGTGGCGCTGCAAACTGTGTGAAGGTATCACTGATAATAATAACCTGAGTCAGAGAACGGAGCTCGTCCAAAAACTCCTTGGCACCTGGCATAGGGTCGATGGTTGCAATGACATCCTGAATTTCCTTCAGGCCCAGGCCGTGGTCCTTCAAAATTCCCAAACGGTAGTTCATTAATTTATCGTAGTCTGGTTCGTCTCTGGTAGTTTTTTTCAACTCAGGAATTCCTGTTGCCTCTGCAAAGGCAATCCAAATCTCAGGAACCAAAACACCTTCCAAATCTAAACATACAATTTCCATGATTTTTCCTCCAATGTAAAAAATACTTTTTTTGTCCTAATTTACTATAGCAAAAAAGTCCAATTTACGCAATTAAATTATAAGAAAGAAGCCTCTTGGAAAAACTCCAAGAAGCTCTCTACTAGTCATAAATATTCAAAATTTTGGCTGCATTTTCTCCCAGGATCACATCCTTTTCCTCCCGGGTCAAATCCGTGGACAAAATCCAGTCCTTGGCTGCTGCCTGCTGGCTCCATGGGCTGTCCGTTCCAAAGAGAATCCGGTCCGCCCCGTGATTTCTCACCATGCGGCAAAAGGCCTCCCTGTCCAGCATGCCCTCAACCTCAGGCATACAGTCCGTGGAAAAAGCAGTATCTAAGTAAAGCTTTCTGCCCACCAGGTGTTCCTCCACCTGATCCCAGAGCCGCCAGCCCCCCATATGGGCCAAAATCAAGCGGTCCGACTCCGTCTCACGCAAAACCTCCTCCACCATAGGGGGAGTGCAGTGAATGGGCTCTGGCAGCCCCACATCTTCTCCTGCGTGAACCATAACATAGAGGCCCAACTCTGTGGCCGCCTCCACAATCCGCTTCATGCGTATATCATTGAAAAAAACCAGTTGGTAGTCCGGGTGAAGCTTAATGCCGGAAACACCCTCCTGAGCTAAGTCCAAAAGCACCTGCCTGTAATTTTCACAGTCCGGGTGCAGGGCTCCAAAATAAATAATCCCCGTCTCCTTGCTGGTCAAGTTGGTCTCCACCGCCAGGCGGTTAATGGACTCCACCTGTTTAGGCGAAGTGGCTACAGGCAAAACCACAGAGTAGTCAATCCCCGCCTCTCTCATGGACCGGCGCAAATCTTCCTGCGTACCCAGGGTGGCCGGCGTCACCTTAGATGCCGCCGCCAATTTTTCCAGGGCCTTCTTTGCAATTTTGTCCGGAAAGGTATGGGTATGTATGTCAATAATCATTTGGTCTCTCATCCTCAAATGTTAAAGCCTGCCAAAAATGCCTGCTTGTTAATGTCAATGGTCTTTGGTGGAACTGTATTTTCAATAACCTCAAGCCATTGCTCCTTTTCAAAATCCATGTTTTTGGCTGCCACACCGATGATGACAGTGTTAAAAACTCTGGCATTGCCGAGTTTCTTGGCCTCCGCCATGGCGTCTACCGATACCACTTTAAACTTCTGGCCCAATGTCTCCAAAATATTTTCTGGATACTCCATGGCCCCCGTCACTACGGTCATTGGATCCATTCTCTGGTCGTTGACAATCATGACTCCGTCTTTTTTCAAAAAGTGGGCATAGCGCATAGCCTCAAGGCGCTCAAAGGCAATGAGGACATCGGCCTGTCCCTCCTCTACGATTGGCTCGCAAACCTTGTCACCATAGCGGACAAAGGTCACAACGCTTCCGCCTCGCTGGGCCATACCATGAACCTCGCTGAGCTTAACATCATAGCCTCCTGCCTGGATAATTCCACCCAGAACGCGACTGGTCAAAAGAGTTCCCTGACCACCTACACCTACTATCATAATATTCTTTGTTTCCATGATCTTGCCCCCTTACTTCTCGTACTTCTCAATAGCGTCAAATTTACAAAGCTGCATGCAGAGACCGCATCCGTTACACATGGTCTCATCAATGGAGATGGTTCCATCTGGATTCTTGGTCAGAGCTGGACATCCTGGCTTGAGGCACTGTCCGCACTTCTTACATTTTTCGCTGATTGGTCTGCATTTATAAGGGAACTTAACCTCCTTTAGGAGGGCGCATGGTGCGCAGGCCAAAATAACGGAAACCTCGTCTTTGGCCACCTCTTCCTTCACAACTCGCTCCATCTCGGCGATGTCAAAAGCGTCCACTCGAACTACATTTTTTACACCGATGGACTTCACCAGGTCGTAGATATTAATGGCTGGCACAGTCTGGCCCATGAGGGTCTTACCTGTGGCCGCGTGATCCTGGTGTCCAGTCATTCCTGTGGTGGAGTTGTCCATAATAATTACGGTTCCGGTTCCCTGGTTGTAAACCATATTCATCAGGGAGTTGATACCGGTATGCATAAAGGTGGAATCTCCAATAACTGCCACCCAGTTTTTAATATAATCCTTGCCCTTGGCCATTTCCATTCCGTGGAGGGAGGAAATACTGGCACCCATACATACGGTGGTGTCCACCACATTCAGAGGGGCTACGGCTCCCAGGGTATAGCAACCGATATCTCCGGCTGCGTGAATTTTTAACTTTTTCAAAACAGAGAAGGTGCTTCTGTGTGGGCAACCCGGACAGAGAATTGGTGGTCTGGCTGGCAGGTTGTCATATGGCTCACTGTCTACCGCCTGGCCCAAAACCTTCTCTCGAAGAAGGTTGGCACTGTACTCGCCCTGACGGGTGAAAAGCTCTTTGCCCTGGCACTCAATACCCCAGGACCTTACCTGCTCCTCGATTACAGGCTCAAGCTCCTCGAAGATATAAAGCTTGTCCACCTTGCTGGCAAAATCCATAATCAACTGCTTTGGCAGTGGGTGAACCATACCCAATTTGAGAACGGATGCCTCTGGGCAAACCTCTTTTACATATTGGTAAGGGATACCGCTGGTGATAAATCCAATCTTGGTATCTCCCATCTCTACTCGGTTAATGGCAAAATCGCAAGAATCTTTTTCTAGGCGATTCATTCTCTCCTCCACCCAGAGATGTCTCTTCTTGGCCATACCTGGCATCATAACATTCTTGGCTGGATTTCTCTCGTAAGGAGCGTCCTCCTTCTCCTCTCGCTCACCCAGTACAACAGGTCCCTGGGAGTGGGCCAAGCGGGTGGTAGTACGCAAAATAACTGGTGTGTCATAGGCCTCACTGATGCGGTAGGCCTCCTTGACAAAGTCCTTGGCCTCCTGGCTGTCCGAAGGCTCCAAAACAGGCACAATCGCAGCTCTTGCCACACATCTGGTGTCCTGCTCATTCTGGGAGCTGTAAAGACCTGGGTCGTCGGCAACCACCACCATAAGGCCTCCATTGGCTCCAATATAAGAAACAGTATAAAGAGGGTCACTGGCCACGTTCAATCCCACGTGCTTCATGGAAGCCATGGCGCGAACGCCGCTGATGGATGCCCCGATGGCAACCTCTGTAGCCACCTTCTCATTCGGGGACCACTCACAGTAAATCTCCTTATACTTTACAATGTTTTCACTGATTTCTGTACTTGGTGTACCAGGATAAGCGGCTGAAACCTTAACACCGGCCTCATAGGCACCGCGAGCAATGGCCTCATTACCAAGCATAATTTTTGTTTCACTCATAATAAAATACCTCCAAATTTATCCTACATTTTATTGTAACATAAATTCAGAGGTATTGGGAAAAAATTTCATTAACTCAATTTTTCAATTCCTTTTTTGATACGGGCAATAGACTCTTCCTTGCCAATAATGTCCATGATCTCAAAGGCTCCGCCCGGTGTCATCTGCTTGCCAGAAACAGCGGTGCGCAGTGGCCAAAGGGCCATTCCGTTTTTGCATCCTTTGTCTGCCACGTAGTCCATAGCCACCTTTTCAATGGCTGGAATAGAGTAGTCATCCAGGGCCTCGTAAAGTGGAAGAAGCTCCTTTAAAACCTCAAGGGAATTCTCGGAGTTGGTCTTCATTTTCTTGTGGGTGTACATAGCCACATCGTAGTCAGGCAACTCCTGGAAAAAGTCGATTTTCTCATCAATATCAGGGAAAACCTCAATACGGGTTTTTACCAGGTCCGCAATCTTGTGAAGATCTAAGTCCTTGCTGATGGTCTTCTTGATCTGTGGAATGGCATACTCGTAATACTTGTCATTGTCCATGGCCTTAATGTACTCACCATTCATCCAGCGAAGTTTTACCATATCAAAAACTGCAGGGGATTTATTAATTCTTGTGTAGTCAAATTCTCTCACCAAATCTTCCAGAGAGAAAATCTCATTGTCGTCGCTTGGACTCCATCCCAAAAGGGCTACATAATTTACCACTGCCTCAGGCACAAATCCCAAATCCATCAAATCCTCAAAGGAAGATGCTCCACTTCTCTTGCTGAGTTTCTTGTGGTTCTCATCCGTAATGGTTGGACAGTGAATATATACTGGTACCTCCCAGCCAAAGGCCTGATAGAGACGGTTGTACTTTGGCGCTGAGGACAGGTACTCATTTCCCCTGACCACATGGGTAATTCCCATAAGGTGGTCGTCAATTACATTGGCAAAATTGTAGGTTGGATAGCCGTCAGACTTAATGAGAACCATGTCATCAAGCTCCTCATTTGGGGCGGTAATATCGCCGTAAATTACATCGTGGAAACTGGTCTCTCCCTCTGTTGGGTTGTTCTGACGAATTACATAAGGAAGGCCTGCTGCCAGTTTTTCCTCCACCTCTTCCTTGGTCAAGCTCAGACAGTGTTTATCGTACTTTGCCGCGTCCTCACCATTTTTCTCTGCCTGGTCGTGAAGTTCCTGCAGTCTCTCCTTGGTGCAGAAGCAGTAGTATGCCTCACCCTTTTCCACCAGCTGCTTGGCATATTCTAAATACATACCGGTCTTCATGCGCTCGCTCTGAACATATGGGCCAACGCCTCCGTCCTTGTCTGGACCCTCATCGTGAACCAAGCCAGTCTCTCTCATGGTCTTGTAAAT
>JAILSA010000029.1 GCA_024697885.1 Eubacterium sp.
CATAGACAAGGCAAGTAAAAAGCACGGACTTTCTATGTAAAATCTATGTAAAATTTCCCCCTTCAATTCTTATTTTTCATAAATTATAATTTTAAATCCCTCCTGGTCTGTCACCATTCGGCCCTCAAGTTCTCTCTGGCACAAATCCTCCAAAAGTGGACTGTCGCTGTAGCACTTAGGCTCTGTCCTGTCCTGGCCCAACTCTGCCTGGTTGTCCACATAGATATGACAGGCATTTCCCTGGGCGTCCTCTCCCTCAAGGGTATATCTGGCGGAGAGCCTGCCGCTTCCGTCGGCCTGAATCACCTGGGTATCCACGCCACCCTCTAGGATTTTTCCCTGAAAGACTGGTCCCTTGACCTTGCCGTCAAAGAGAATCTGCTTGTAGGTGACGCCCTGACAGGTCACCTGGTGGCTGCCATAGCAGTTGATATAAAGTGTAAATAATTCCTTCATGTAATCCCTCCTCATAAAAAAACTTGGAAGTTCCTATAATCTATCATAATAGATTGGGAACTTCCAAGCCAGTCTTTTTACTTATTTTCTTCCATGAATTTCAAAACTTCCTCCATGGCAAATCTCTTGCCCTCTTCAGAAAATCCGTGAGTCTCCCCTTCCATGACCTTGAGTTTGGCATTGGGATAGAGGTCTACAGCCCTTTGGCTGTCGCTCGGTCTCACAACAACATCCTGATCTCCCTGCAGGATGTAAACAGGATTTCTAAACTTCCCTATGGAGTCAAATACATATAGATCCTTCATGGCGAGAAAGAAATTCTTACTCAGTCTCATATCCCAAAAGTTATCTTCTTCTGGAATTTCACTGGAATCTGGGTAAGCTTTTCTCCAATTATCCGGAATACAAAGAGCTGGAAAGTAAAGAGCCATAGCCCTTATTCTCTCCTGCAACTCCTCGGCACAAAGTGCTGATACAAGCCCTCCCTGGCTTCCTCCCATCAGGTATACCCGGTTGCTATCCACTTCTTCCATTTGGGATATGTGGTCAAACACTGCCATCAGATCTGACTTCTCTGTAAAGAGGGTCATCTCCGTTGATTTGCGTCCCGTACTCCTGCAGCGATTTGAACCTCCACAAAAATCGAAGGAGTAAGAGATATAACCGTGTTCTGCATAATATTTCGATTCTTCCAAAAAATCGTCAGCAATACCGTTATAACCATGACACATAATAATGGCTGGGCGGGGTCCCTGTTCTTTGGGCCTGAACAAATTCCCGTAGATTGTACAATTTCCGTTTACTATTTTTAAAACTTCCATCTGCGTATTTTTCCTCTACTGCCTTATACTTTTATTGCTTGTGTGAACGCAAGCTTTTCCCACATCGTTTAGTCTTATTCTACGCTTTTTCTCCCAAGAGGGCAATCACCTTCAAGCCTTGCCCTCATTTTTCCCTATTTTACTCTTTTTTAATTTTTATAGTCTTCCATGAAGTGAAGTGTCTCAATCATTGCTGTCTTACGACCTTCTGGATAGAATCCGTGACACTCACCAGGCAATACAATCAGCTCTGCATTTTTGTAAACCTCAACAGCTTTCTCAGAACCAGACAATGGTGTCATAGTATCTGCATCACCGTGCAAAATCAACACAGGGTTCTCGTATTGTCCAATAACATCATATGCCTTGAATCCGTGAACCGCCTCGAAGAATACTCTACCAAGAGTCATTCCCATGAGATCATAGGTCTCAGGAATTTTAGTTACATCTGGGAAGGTTGCTGTCCACTGCTCTCCAATTCCCAGGGCTGGGAAGTAGAGAATTGCAGCCTTTGCCTTCTCTTTCAAATCTGCCGCCGCCAATGCGGTAACAAGACCACCCTGGCTTCCACCCATAACATAGATTCTGTTCGGGTCTACTCCCTCCTGCTTAGACATATAATCGTAAGCAGCAAGTACATCTTCCTTCTCTGTGAAAATTGTCATCTCTGTTGTCTTAAGTCCTGTACTCTTAGTATTTACAGAACCACCACACAGATCCAGTGAAACGGCGATATAACCGTGTTTTGCGTAGTATTTACACTCCTGGAAGAAATCGCTGCCAACTCCGTTGTAGCCGTGGGACATAATGATTACTGGATGTGTTTTTCCATCGGTAGGATATCCCTTAATTGCGTGAATTGTACGATCTCCGTTTGGAATCTTTATGGTTGTTGTTTCCATAGGAAATAGCTCAGTCTTACTAGAAAGACCTGGCTCTATTACCTTCTGCTCCTCTGTAGTTGTCTGGTCTGCAGTTGTTGTATCTGTTGTATCTGTTACAGTTGCTACAGTCACCTTACATGTATATTTTTTCTTACCAAGTTTTGCATAAACAGAAGCCTCACCGCTGTATACTGCTGTGATCTCCCCCTTAGAAGATACCTCTGCTACTGCCTCATCGGATGTTTTCCACTTAACTTTTCTCTTTGTACCCTTAATTTTAACCTGTGTTGTGTCGCCGATTTCCAAGCTAGCTGATTTCTTGCTGATCTTTGGACTCTCAACAGTTACCTTAAAGGTGTACTTCTTTCCTTTTACAGTTCCCTTTACTACGGCGCTGCCCTTCTTCTTGGCCTGAAGAATCAGACCCTTCTTTGCAGCCTTAACCTTAACTACTGCCTTCTTAGAAGACTTCCACTTTACAGACTTTGTAGCCTTTGCCACCTTGACTGTCTGCTTCTCGCCCTTCGTTACATAGACTTTCTTGCTTGCAGCCTCTGCGCTTGCCACAGTAAAGCAAGACAAAGTCAACAACATCACAAAAAACACCAAACTCTTTTTCATTTCATTAAACCTCCATTTCATGTTATTAAATGTTAATTGCAATTTGAGTATAACATATAAGATGCCTAATTAGAAGTCTAATTTGCAAATTTTTTCAAAAAAATTTTAGGCACCTGGTCATCCCTAGGGAATTCCAAGTGCCTAAAAGAATTATGTTAGTAAAAAATATAAGGAAAACTTTTTTATCTTATGCCTCTACTACGTCCTGCAAAGCGTCGAAATCTTCTTCTCCCGTTCTCACCTTGATTACGCGCTCAACGTTGTAGATAAAGATCTTACCGTCTCCGATTTTTCCTGTGTAAAGGGTTTTCTTAGCAGTTTCAACTACATCCTCTACAGGAATCTTGCTGACAACAACCTCCAACTTGATTTTTGGAAGGAGGGTGGCATCCATCTCAACACCACGGTATTTCTTACCAGCACCCTTCTGGATACCGCAACCAGTTACCTGTGTCACTGTCATACCAGTTACACCCAACTCGTTGAGGGCTCTCTTGATCTTGTCGTATCTAGAAAGCTTGGTAATAATAACCACCTTGTGAATGTTAGAGCTTGATGGCACTACATCCGGAGCCATGACTACAGGTACAGAAGCCTTCTTAGCTGCCTCACTGGCTCTCTCATACTCCTCTGCTCCCACAGGTGTATTTTCCTTGTCGCTGCTTGTCAGAGCGTCTGTTACATCCATGATGCTAAATCCGGAGTAAGCAGATACCAAACCGTGCTCGGTAGAATCCAGACCCTCGATTTCCTCTTCCTCGGAAACTCTCAAGCCCAAGGTGTTTTTGATCACAGTAAATGCGATATAGATTGCTACTGCTGTCCATGCTGCTGTGGCAAGCATACCTACCAACTGGATTCCCAACTGTTTGAATCCTCCTCCGTAGAAGAGACCTACGATTTCGTTTCCTGGAACAGATGCAGTGGAGAAAAGTCCTACAGCGATTGTTCCCCAAATACCGTTGAGCATATGTACTGCTACAGCTCCTACTGGGTCGTCAATGTGAAGTTTGTGATCCAAGAGCCATACCCCGAATACTACCAGGATACCTGCAACGGCTCCGATGACTACAGCTCCAAATCCATCTACAGTATCACAAGGAGCAGTGATGGCAACCAAACCTGCCAAGGATGCGTTCAGACACATGGATACATCAGGGCTTCCATAGCGGATCCATGTAAAGAGCATACATACTACAGTTGCAATAGAAGGTGCTACTGTTGTTGTCAGGAAAACAGATCCCAACTGCTCTACGCTTGTACAAGCTGCACCGTTAAATCCGTACCAACCGAACCAGAGAATGAATACACCCAGGGCTCCGATTGGAAGGTTGTGACCAGGGAAGGCGTTAACCTTTGTAACCTTTCCTTCTTTGTTTTTCTTAAACTTACCAATTCTTGCACCCACCATTTTGGCTCCGATGATGGCACAGATACCACCAACCATGTGAATACAGTTTGAACCGGCAAAATCATGAAATCCCATTTGAGCTAACCAGCCGCCACCCCAGGTCCAATGCGCTTCGATTGGATAAATAATACCGGAGATAATTGCTGAGTAAACACAGTAGCTAAGGAACTTAGTTCTCTCTGCCATAGCACCACTTACGATTGTTGCTGTTGTGGCACAAAACACTAAGTTAAATACGAAGTTAGACCAATCAAATCCTGCATAGTTTGTAAAAATATCAAAACCAGGCTTTCCAATCAGTCCAACCATATCCTCTCCCAAAAAGAGACTAAAACCAATTAGGATGAACATGAAACATCCGATACAAAAATCCATAAGGTTTTTCATGATGATGTTTCCCGCATTCTTTGCCCTGGTAAAACCAGTCTCCACCATTGCGAAACCAGCCTGCATCCAAAAGACCAAAGCCGCTCCGATCAGGAACCAGACACCAAAAACTTGTCCGTCCACCACTTCCATAATTTCTTCCAACATAAACATTTCCTCCAATTTTTTTCTTATCTATGTAAAAAAGGCGCCAGATGAAATCACATCTGACGCCTTTGTCATAGTAAAAATAAAAAAGTGCTTCGAGAACTATCTCCGTTCTCAAAGCACCTTTGCTCTTTTCAACGACAAGTCTAGCATTAAATCAAATACCTGTCAAGCATTTTTTTAACTCAGTCGGAAAAATCAACTATACTCAGTCGGGGTACAAGCTCCGACTGAGTTAAACGCTCCGCGAGGATGCGCACGGATTCGGACAGGAATTTGTCTGCTGAAGCAGACCCGAATCCGGCGCGCAAGACTCGCAAGCGAGTCTTGACGTTTGGCAATTATAGAATTGGTATTTCGTGAAGATTAAGGATTCTGTATAATTAAAGGTAGTGAAATCAACAAATAGGGGGATTGGAGGGGTAAACCATGTTAGAAATATTAAAAGCGAGGTTTCAGGATCATATGAATCTTCATATGGAACTGAGTTGGCTTGACGTGGAGAAACGTTTGCTTTTGCATCCGGGCTCCATGGATGTTTTGAGAAGGATGGAGGAGAGCGGCGGAGAACCGGATACCATCGGCTATGATGAAAAGACGGGAAAGCTAATTTTCTGCGACTGCGCAAAGGAGTCCCCTTCTGGGCGCAGAAGCCTGTGCTATGACGAAAAGGCATTACATGGGCGTGCTAAAAACCCGCCGTCAGGCAGCGCCGAATGGAAAGCAAAAGAAATCGGCGTTTTGATCATGACGGAGGAACTCTATCGCCGACTGCAAAGTCTCGGGGAATTTGATTTGAAAACGTCAAGTTGGATTACTACGCCGGATGATATTCGCGACAAGGGCGGTGCATTGTTCTGCGAACGACGTTACGGAACGGTTTTCACATTCCATAACGGGGCGGATTCGTACTATTCCGTGCGCGGGTTCAGAGGTTATACGCTTATATAAATATTGAACGTTACATAGCAGTTATCTCAAATCGAGTAGGAGTCAGCCTACTCGATTATTTTCATTTGTATTTTCGAAAAAGGAAAATATTGTAAGTTTTGAAAGTGGATGATACAATGTTTTCAAAAGTGAAAAGAAATTAAAGTTTTGAAAGCGGGGTCTATATGAAGATTATTGAAAGAAAAAATTATTTGAATAGACTCATTCGGTTAAAGGATACTCCGGATATAAAGATAATAACAGGATTGAGACGTTCTGGAAAGTCTGAGTTGGTGCGAGCATATATGGAATGGATACGCACAAACGAAGATACAAATATAATATACGTTGATTTTGCAGATTTAAAATTCGATGATTTAAAAACATATAAGGAACTCTATAATTTCTGCGAAGGACAATACATT
>JAILSA010000254.1 GCA_024697885.1 Eubacterium sp.
CGGTGGCTGGCGCAAAAAACGATGCCGGCGGCGGACCTGGTAACTCAGGAAGCGACCAGGATGAACTATTTGCAGAGGCAGGCTTCTTTATTATCGATAAAGACAATGCCTCTATTGGTCGCTTGCAGAGGATGTTTAGAATCGGCTTTAACCGTGCGGCCCGCATTATGGACCAGTTAGCTGATGCCGGAGTGGTGTCAGAGGATGCGGGAACCAAGGCCCGAGAAATTCTTATGTCCAGGGAACAATTCGAAAATTATTTGGAGGAAAATGGCTGATGAGAGCATGGCTTATAAGAAATGGTTTTTTAAAATCTCAAAAATTTGATCACTTAAATACCCTTTTTCTTGAGGCGGCCCGCAAGCTTGACATAGACCTTCAACTTATAGACAATAATCAAATTCTGGCAGGTCAGGGTCTTAAGGACTGTGACTTGCCGGATTTTGTTCTTTTTTGGGACAAGGATATTCTTCTTGCCAGGGAATTAGAGAATGCCGGCATCCCCCTGTTTAACTCCGGGGATTTTATAGAGATTTGTGACGACAAGAGGCTGTGCCACCAAGCCCTTTACCGGGCAGGCATCCCCCTTCCCAAGGCCTATATAGCCCCTATGACCTATGATCAATCCTTTTCCAATCTGGATTTTTTGGACCAGGTGGAAGAGCTTGGCTTTCCCCTGGTAGTCAAGGAGGCCTTCGGTTCCTTTGGCCAGCAGGTTTATCTGGCAAAGGACAGGAGAGAGCTTGAGGAACTTGTGGCGGGCCTATCCACGACCCAGCTTATTTTTCAGGAGTTTATTGAGACAAGCCAGGGAAGAGACCTGAGGCTACAAGTGGTAGGCGACCAGGTGGTGGCCTCTATGTATCGCTATTCTCAAAAGGATTTTCGGGCCAATGTAAGTGCCGGTGGCAAGATGAAGCCCCACCAGGCCACAAGAGAGCAAAAAGACCTGGCCGTCAGGGCTGTAAAGGCCCTAGGAGGCGACTTTGCCGGGGTGGATTTGCTCTTTGGTCCCCAAGGAAAAATGCTGGTATGCGAGGTCAATTCCAATGCCCATTTCAAAAATCTCCTGGATTGCACCGGCGTCCACACAGAGGAAAAAATACTTGCCTATATAAAGGAGAAACTATCTCATGAGTAAGTACAGGGCCTGGTTGGTATATGACAGAGAGGCCAGAGAAAGAAACAGGGATTATATAGAACTCCACCGCCAGGTAGGAGAAAAATTTGGAATTGAATTTAAGCTTGTGGATCCTGACAGGCTAGACTATAAGGACCTAGACCGGCCTGATTTTGCCATTGTGCGATCCATTCGGCCGGAGTTTTCAAGGGAAATAGAAAAAAATGGAATCCCTGTTTTTAACAATTCCACAGTGGCCAGGATCTGCAATGACAAATATAAAACTCTTCAATATATCAAAAAAATGGATCCGGAAATCCCCACCATTCCCTCTAGCCTGATTGGAATAGAAGACCTGACCCCAAAGTTTTTACGGGACCACCCAGGTCAGGTTGTCAAGGCAGTGGATGGCCACGGGGGCCAGGAGGTTTTTCGCACAGAGGAAGATTTTTCCCTAATCAAGGAGGCCATGGGCCAGTCCCAAATCATTGTTCAGCCCTTTATTCAGGGGCCTGGCAAGGATGTGAGAGTCTATGTCTTGGGCCGTGAAATGATAGGCGCCATAGAGCGAACATCTCTAGATGGCTTTCGGTCTAACTTTAGTCTGGGGGGAAGTGTGAGAGAAATCAGCCTAAATAAGGCCCAAAAAGACCTGGTTAACCGGGTGATTGCCTGCTTTGATTTTGGTCTGGTGGGTATTGATTTTATTCTTGATCAGGAAAACAATTTTGTCCTGAGTGAGATTGAAGATGTGGTGGGAGCCCGCATGTTATACAAGTGTCGGCCGGATATTGACCTCTTAGAAAGATATTTTTCATTTATTATAGAGAAAATCTTGCATTAAAAGGCCAAAATAAGTATAATTAGGAATTGTAATGTCAAAAGCAGATAAAAACAGGAGGATTTTGAATGAAATCAGATATTGAAATCGCTATGGAGGCAGAACTTGAGCCTATCAAAGACGTTGTAAAGAAAATTGATATTTCCGAAGATGACATCGATCTCTATGGTAAGTACAAAGCAAAGATCTCTGACGATTTGTGGGATAAAATTAAAGATCGTCCTGATGGAAAACTGATTCTGGTAACTGCCATCAACCCAACTCCAGCAGGAGAGGGTAAAACCACCATTACCGTTGGTTTGGGCCAGGCCATGAATCAAATAGGAAAAAAAGCGGTAATCGCCCTGAGAGAGCCATCCCTTGGACCTTGCTTTGGATTAAAGGGAGGAGCTGCAGGTGGCGGACAGGCCCAGGTAGTGCCAATGGATGAATTAAACCTTCACTTCACCGGTGATTTTCATGCCATTACCTCTGCCAACAACCTGTTAGCAGCTATGTTAGACAACCATATTCAGCAGGGAAATGCCCTGAACATTGATCCAAATCAGATTGTTTGGAAGCGCTGTGTAGATATGAACGACCGCGTTTTGAGAAATATTGTAGTAGGTCTTGGTCGCAAGGTAGACGGCGTAGTGAGAGAGGACCACTTTATTATTACGGTGGCATCTGAAATCATGGCTATTCTCTGTCTGGCAGAAAATATGAAAGACTTAAAGGAGCGTCTGGGTAGAATTATTGTGGCCTACAACTATGAGGGCCAGCCGGTTACTGCCAAGGAAATTAATGCCGTAGGCGCTATGGCAGCACTTTTAAAGGATGCCCTTAAACCAAATATTATTCAGACTCTGGAGCATACACCAGCCCTGGTTCACGGCGGACCTTTTGCCAATATTGCCCACGGCTGTAACAGTGTTCGCGCCACAAAGACTGCCTTAAAATTAGCAGATTATACCATTACAGAGGCAGGCTTTGGTGCAGATCTTGGAGCTGAAAAATTCTTTGATATCAAGTGCCGCATGGCAGGTCTCAAACCAGATGCAGTTGTTTTGGTAGCCACTGTGCGCGCCCTCAAATACAATGGCGGCGTGGCCAAGGAAGACTTAAACAAAGAAAATCTTGAGGCCTTGAAAAAGGGAATTGTAAACCTGGAAAAGCATATGGAAAACCTGGCAAAATTCGGCGTTCCATGTGTGGTTACCCTCAACCAGTTTGTGTCGGATACCCAGGCTGAGTTAGATTATGTAAAAGAATTCTGCGAGTCAAGAGGCTGTGAGTTTGCCCTCAGTCAGGTTTGGGAGCACGGCGGCAAGGGCGGCGTAGAATTGGCCGAGAAATTAGTTGAGACCATAGAGACCAAGGAGTCCAACTTTAAGCCTCTCTACAGCGATGATTTGTCCCTGGAGGAAAAAATCACCTGTGTGGCCAAGGAAATTTACGGTGCAGGTCAGGTTGTATTTGAGGCGGCAGCCTCCCAGGCCATTAAGCGCTTGGAGTCCTTGGGCTTTGGCAATATGCCTGTATGTATGGCCAAAAACCAGTATTCCTTATCGGATGACAAGAGCGTTCTTGGCAGACCAAAGGATTTCACCATCCATATTCGCGAGGTCTATGTATCTGCCGGAGCCGGATTTGTGGTAGCCATAACGGGCTCTATTATGACCATGCCTGGTCTTCCTAAGAAGCCAGCAGCAGAGGGCATTGATGTAGATGACAATGGAGTTATTACAGGCTTGTTCTAATAAAATGAGATTTTGGCCCAGGCCATAAGAAAAGGGTTATGCCAGGAGAAACTGACATAACCCTTCTTTTTATGTTAGCCGGAAAATTATTCCTGGCCCTTTTCTTCACAGAAGTCATTGTACCTCTCATCCATTAACTCCTCAATGTACTCCTTAGGGAAAAATGGGAAGTTTTCTCCCACAATCTGGCAGAGCTTGGAGTGGACGCTAAAGTAGTTGTTCTCCTGTGACTGAGACTCATCATAGTACTGGTTAATCAAATCAGAGGTAATATTTTCCTCAATCCAGGTAATAACCTCATCTGACATCTCGTCCTCCTGGGACACCAAGCCCTTAATGTTCTTGGCCCGGACAATAGAGGAAATTCCCACAATAATAAAAATCTGAAATACGATTCCCATAATGATAACAGAGAAAGGATTGAAAAAGCTAAAGACCTTTAACTGGTTCATAATAAGGACTGCGTCACCTAAAATACCAAAGACAATAAAGGAGATTCCGCTAAATTTCAGATCTTCATACTTGTCTTTTTTCTTTACATATACGGTGGACTGCTCTGTTCTCAAATCCGACAACATCATTTCCGCCTCGTCGTCCTCTAATTCCTTTAAGCGAGTCTCCACACCAGGGATCAGCTTTTGCAAATCCAGGGATGCAAGGTCCTCAAAGGAATCAATGGTCTGAAAGACCTGACAGGCCTTGTCCACTTCATAATCTACAACAATAAGATTTAGCTCATCTGTATCCTCTGATTTGGCAAGGGCGGCGGAGACAATTCCACTGTACTGGAGAAATTCCATCAATTTAGCTCCATCTTCTTCCGATTCCACCTGTCCCAAAACCACAGGGGAACCTTCAAAGCTTTCTTCTTCTGGCAGCTCATCCACCAGTTCTATGCCACAATCAGCACATTCAGTAATTCCGTCAACATATTCGTTTTTACATTTAGGGCACCATGCCATAGTAAAAAATCCTCCTTAGTCAATTTTGAGATATAGGATAATTTTAGCATAATCAGGGGGCCTAATCAAGTTTAACTCAGTCGGAGAAATCCCCCACCTCTAAGCGTTAGCGTAGGCCTTGAATTCAGGGAATACTTCTAG
>JAILSA010000033.1 GCA_024697885.1 Eubacterium sp.
TTTGCAGTTGTTGTTTTTCCACAGCCCTTTGGTCCCACGATTAATGTTGCACCAAAAGCCTCGAGCTTTAGTTCTAACGCGGAATCAGTTATTCGGTTGCGATATATCTTTTCTGTATTATCCATATGTTATTCACCTCAAAGATGGTTATACTTCATTTAACATATATGTGCAATCCTGTTTTACATTTATGAGGTTGTGTGCCTTACACATATGTGAAAAAAGGTAAATAAAAAGGCCATATCCCTATTGGGGAAGGCCTTTTTGATTAGAATTTTTAATTTACTTAGTTAATGTCGCCTTCGGTTTCCACGGAGTAGTTGCTCTTTTCGGAATCTACCAGGGCATTTTTCATGTCGGCTACTGATTTGTAACCCTGAAGGGTGTACCATCCGGAAGTGTATCCAGAATTGTAGCCCTCCAAATAATTGGAGTTTGTATCCACATAGCCTGTGCCGTCTGCGTAGAGAATGGCATCAGAGAATTTCAGTGGGAAGTAGATGGTCTTGTTCTTGAAGCTTCCCTTGTCCTTGCCAGAGGCCTTGGCGCTGTATACCACATAAATCTTGTTGTGTGGCCAGGAGTCTGCCTTGGAGGTCAAGAGATAGTAGCCTGCATACTTGACATCAGAGATGGAGAAGTTGGATTTGTACTTGGCCTTGTAGGCGGTAATTACATCCTGGGTCTGTTTTTTCATCTTATCCAAAAGGTCATCTGTAATGTCAGCTTTGGTAGTTACATAACTATCCACTTCATCTACGGTAAATTCCTTGGTGTTGGAAGAAAGGATGATACCGTGATTTTCCATAAGACTCTTTTTATTATCCTCGTCGTAGGAAATGGAAACAGTAACCTTGTCTCCCTTTTTGATGCCATAGGATGGCTCTACCTGATAGTAGAGATCATATGGGTTAGAATCTGTTTTGACGGAGGCGCTAACGTCTGGAGAGGTACCGCTGTACTCTAAGGTCACGCCCTCAAATGGGTCTACGGTCTTCACTTCCTCTAAGCCGGAAACTGTCTGTGTGTAGGTTTCTGGGGTGAATTTGACGCCACATTTTTTGGCCAAATCGTTGTTGAAAGTGTAGGTAACTGTGACTGTGTCTCCGTTTTTCAGGTTTTCTGTCTTGTCGATGCTGCAGTCCAAAGCCTCCATGGCGGAGTAGATTGGAAGCAAATCTTCTGTGTCTGACAGGGCGGAAAATACGTTCTTGTAATCCTCAATTTTTATTCCTTTTTCATCCAAAAGAATGGTGGCAATGGCATCTTCGTCCAGGTCAACATCCGCTGTTCCGTAGCCGTTGTAGCCCTCAAAGGTCACAGTGGTGTACTCACTCAGGTCAATCTTTTTTTTGTGAGTTACTATGAAAAATAGTGTGACTAGCGCTGCAATAAGGACGAATGCAACGATGCCAATAATCAAAAAGAATTTTTTAGGGTCTTTCTTTACATTGGCAATGCCCTGGTTAATCTTGTCAGTGGCAGTTTGTGTGTTAAACTGTTGGCCAGCCTGTGAATAGGACTGGTTGTTGGCTTGTTGTTCTGGTTGAGGCTCCACGCCCATAGGCGCACCACAGGAAGCACAAAACTTGCTGCCTTCTGGATTAGGGGCATTACATTTTGGACAATTCATAAATTTCTCCTCCTATATGAATTTATTTTAATTGTATATTATTTTAATAAAAAAAAGAGAATTGGTCAACACTATCACCAATTCTCTTTCTAATATTTTATCCAGGGCAAATCTAAGTTAGGATTATTTCTTTTTTTTCTTGATTTTCACCTTGCAAACAGCCTTTTTCTTGGAGCCGTCCTTGGCGATGGCATAGACCTTGACGGTCTTACCTATGCCCTTTTTCTTGGCCTTGACCACACCCTTCTTGGTGACCTTGGCGTATTTTTTCTTGTTGACCTTCCACTTTACCTTCTTGTTGGTGGCATTTTTGGGGGTCACAGTGGCCTTGAGCTTTAATTTTTTGCCGTAGCGAAGGGTGGCTTTTTTCTTATTTAACTTGACCTTAGTGACCTTGATTTTGCTGGTGGCAGAGCTTGAGCTTGAGGTGGTTCCGTTGTTGATGGAAGAGGAACCGGTGGTGTCGGCGCTGACGCTGGTGGAGTCGGCCTTGGAAAGGTCTAGAACTCCTCCTTTTATGCAGGCGTTAGACAGGTTGCTCACGCTTCGGATGCACTGGTTGAGGCGCTCATGCCTCTGTTTGGCAGTGTCGCTTGGGTACTTGTTGGCCAAAAAGGCCACTGCTCCGGTGCCTATTGGGGCCGCCATGGAGGTTCCGCTCATGGTGGAATATTTTCCAAAGGAGGAGGAGGAAGGGTTGGCCTTGGACACAGATATATTGTCAAAATTTATTTTGCTGAAAGAAGAATTCTTCAGGTTTACAAGGTTCAAATAGGTCTTGCCGTAGTAGCTTACAAAGGAAGAGGAGGTCCGGCTGAGACTTGTGTGGTCCCAGCAGATACCGCCGCTGTCCTCTACACCATAATCAAAGCAGACATAGTAGGAGGCAGTGGTGTCAAGATCTAAGTCCGTTACATCCAGGTAGAGGGATATGCTGTTAGAGCCGGAGCTTGAGCCCGGTCCCCGGGAACTGGATTTAGAGGAAGTGCTAAAGTTCACGAGCTTAGATCCGGTAGAGCCTCCAAAAAAGTCGTCGCTGGATTGGCTGATACTATAGGAAGTGTTGCTGTCGCTTATTCCGATTTGGGACGGGTAGACAAGGTCTAAATCCTGGCTGGACCCATCTCCTACATAGGTGGCCATTTCCTCCTGCTTGGTCTGGGGGTAAATGGCAGGGAAAAAGGTGTCGGTGCAGACGGTGGACAGGATGTTATCCCCCGGGGCAAAAAAGTCCACCATATCTTTTCCGTAATCGGAATAGTAGGCTCTCTGGTCGTTGACATCCGAGGCTCCCACAATCACCTTGTAATCGCTGTCAAAATCATAAGGACACTCGTTGACGCCGGAGGAGCTGTGGTATGCTCCATCGTTTCCCGCGGCGAAGACAAAGAGGGCCCCCTTGCTGCCAATCTGGTCCACCAGGTTAATCATGCTCTGGCCAGAGCTTCCTCCGCCCCAGGAGCAGTTGACTGCCACAATGTTGGCCCCTAATTCCTGGGCCTCATAGATGTAATTAAAGGCGGACACGATATAGGAGTTGGACACATTTCCGCTGGAATCACAGATCTTGAGGGCCATGATTTTGGCGTTTTGGCAAACTCCGGCGATTCCTGTCTGGTTGTTGGCTGTGGCGGCGATAGAGCCTGCACAGTGGGTGCCATGGCCGTTACTGTCCATAGGATTTGAGTCGCTGTCACCGAAGTCGTAGCCGTAGGTGCCAGCCAGGGAGGAGTAGGGGTTGACCCACATATTGTCTGCTAGGTCCTCATGGGTGTAGTCCACACCGGAATCCACAACAGCCACAATAGGGGTATTGGAATAGGTGGCCTCCTTGGCCTTGGACCAGTTGATGCCAGAGGAAGTGCCCTGGTACTTGTCCCCGCCGTCTAGGGCCCACTGGCTAGAGGTCAGCTCGTCGTCAGAAGAACCCATAAAATACTGGTAGTAGTCTGGCTCCACAGACAGGACATAGGCATTGTCCGACAGCTCATTAATCAGGTCTTTCGTGGAGTAGTGGCTAGAGGTCACCTCCGACACCCGGTAGGTCTTGTCCTGGAAAAAATCCCTGTCCCCGGAGGACTTGGCCAGGTGGTCTGCCGACCCGAAGTCATAGGCCCTGCGCACGGTAATTTTTTCGTCGAAGGAGCAGGCCCCCTCCTTGGTTAGGGCAGTGGCATCCTTGGAGGCCAGGGTGACAATGACGGAGCCCTCCTTGTAGGTTCCCTCGGTCAAATCGTATTGATCCGCATAATCTGTAGGTGAGATCTGGGTCTCTGCCCGAACCATCTGGGGTAGTGAGAGGGTCAGGACAGAGAGGGAGAGCAAAACGGTCAGAAATTTGGATGGCTTAAACATAAGCATACCTCCCTTATTTTTGATAATTATGTATGTATGAAAAATGTTGATATTACTTCAATTTACTGATATTATAAAAGCAGAATATTTCCAAAAGGTGACCGATTTAGGACATTTATAAGTCAGGAGGGATATAGTGATATTCGTTAAGTTGGACGAGTTAAAACCGGGAATGCGATTGGGGAAGCCGATTTATAATAAGAACGGAGTATTGCTTTATGATCGCAATACCAAGTTAAATATGCAGGCTATTGTGGGAGTTAGAAACTTCGGGCTAATGGGGCTCTATATTTTGGAGCCTGCGGAGCCACTTCCACCTATGACAGAAGACGATATTAATTTTGAGCGATTCCAGACCATGGCAGTCTTTAGTATTCGAGAGGATTTGGACTTGATTGCTGTGGGCAAAAAGGACAAGGGACTTGATTGGCTGTGCAGTCTGATTATGAAAAATTATGGGGGACTGGATCGCAAAATCAATTTTGTACAGAGCCTTAGGGGAGCCGATGATTTTGTCTATAAGCATGTGTTAAATGTGGCTATTTTGGCTGCCATTATTGCCAACCAGTTGAAAATTCCTCATTCCAGGGTCAACACCCTGATTAAGGCGGCTATTTTGCACGACATCGGAGCCCTGTCTCAGAGAGGGATCATGACAGGAGACGTCCTCTCACCTGAGGAGAGAGATTTGATTCGCAGAAATAGCCAGGATGTGTTGGGCAAGTACAAGGAAATGGACGAAGAGGCCATGAAAATCATTAACCAGATGCAAAATATGTATTGCACGGAGGAAAATGGTTTTTCCGATGCCCTCAAGTCCAATGTCAACGCCAACATCCTCTATGTGGCAGATGCCTACGACCGCATGACGGCCATGAAGTCCCACGAGGAGCCAACTTCTGAGGTCAAGGCTGTAAGGGAGCTGCTTGAGAGAAGCGACCTCTATGACAAGAAGGTGGTCAATGCCCTGATCAAGGGAATCAACATCCTCTATCCGGGAGTTTGTGTGGAGCTGACCAACAAGGAAAAGGGGCTGGTGATCACAGCCAACGAGGACAACATCTTCGAGCCAATTGTTTTGGGCTTTAGCAACAACACCCTCTACAACCTGGCCGCCGGGGACAATGTAAAAATCAGCGATGTCATGAAGACCATGGACAACCGTATCAAGCTAGACAGGTCCCTATTAGAGGCCTACCAAAAATAAAATTACATAAGAGAATAATTCAAGATTTCACGCCATTTTGCCGAAATATAATGTATCAATGAGGGAAAGTGAGCGTGAAATCTATGTTTATACAGAATAATAAGATTTCCCTTTCTTTGCAGAATACACAGATGATGGAAAAAGTCGGTGTATCCGTACCAGTTGCCAAGGATGGCGGCGTTTCCCCACTTGCGGTGGAGACCTCAAAGGATTGTGCAGTACCAAAGGACATGGGAAGTGCTGTCTACACAGAGGCAGAGGCACGACAATTAAATATGAATCAGGAAGGTGTTTTGGAGGAGACTGCTATGTCCCCATCGGATTTTATCAGCCGATGCATGACAGGAGAGGACGCGGCAGATTTTGACCAGGAGGGAACACCTTT
>JAILSA010000258.1 GCA_024697885.1 Eubacterium sp.
TTGCCCTCATCACAACAATGTATGGATCTCTGATCGCCAACTGGTTGGCTATTCCTATTGCCAACAAATTGGCAGCCAACAACAAGAGAGAGATTGCCATGAAAGAGGTTGTATGTGAGGGAATTCTGTCGATTCAGGCAGGTGAGAACCCTCGTGTTATTGAAGAAAAACTCAAGTCATTCCTTGCACCAAGTGACCGTGAGAAGCTTCTAGGCGGTGGCGAGCAAGGCGGTGATGCATAATGGCCCGCAAGAAAAAACAGGAAGAACAGTCAGCTGGCGGAGGATGGATAAGCACATTTGCGGATCTTATGAACCTGCTTCTGTGCTTTTTCGTATTATTGTTCTCTATGTCCACAGTAGATGCGGACAAGTATGAGCAGCTTGTCACCTCCATGACAGAGAGTATCAATATCTTTGAAGGAGGAGGAGCCGCCATCGGAGAGGGGTCCTTTGTCTCAAGTGGTACCAAGCAGTTAGATGCCATTTCAGACTACTTTAACGAGTTCGAGTCCTCTGGTGAAGATGAGGATGCCAGCAGCGCTCAAAAGACGGAAAAGGACGGAGACAAAAAGGACAACACCGGTGGCAACAATGGTTCTGACAGCGATGATAACAATGTGAATTCCAAGGGTGGAGAATCTGAGGAAGAAAAGAAGACAGCTGATAATGTTACAGAGGAAGAGGTAAAGGCAGTAGAGGAAAAACAGGCCAAGGACCAGCAGGCTAAGGTTGAGGGCATGTATGACCAGGTGATGGAAAAGAGCCAAAAGAGCAACATCCAGGATGATATCCAGGTCAATATCGACAAAGATTATCAATATGTCCAGATTTCTCTCAACGGTGCCATTCTCTTTGACTCCGGAACAGCAGACATCAAGCGGTCTACCAAGCCGATTTTAAGTAAGGTTGCCAACATTCTCAAAATCTATGAGGGCAACATGATCAAGATTGAGGGCCATACGGACAATGTAAAAATCACCGGAGGCCAGTACAAGGACAATATGTGGCTCTCCACAGCCAGGGCGACCACGGTCTTTGAATATTTTGTCAAGGAAAAAGGCCTCAAGGCCAAGTATTTAGAGCCTACGGGAAGAGCGGACTACGAGCCGGTGGCCAGCAACCGAACAGCCAAGGGCAGGGCTCAGAACCGTAGAGTAGAAATTAAAATTTATACCAAATAAATCTAGGATGGATTAAGGGGGACAGCAGAATGAAAAAGAATATTCTGACAATTATCATCATGGCTACATGCCTGGTTAATCTGGTTATGAATGTGGTATTGGTATTTAGTATTATGCCAGCCATGAACAAGACCAGCAACCTGGTGGACAAGGTGGCATCTGTAGTGGATTTAGAAATCGAGGATGCCAACAAGGAAGAGGAAGAATATACCATTCAGGATCTGGTTACCTTCGATATAGCTTACGAGACTTCTGTAAAGATCAACCTCCAGTCCGACGAGGGAGATAGCAAGGCCCACTATGCCGTATTAGACGGAGTGGTGGTATCCTTCAACAGCAAGGCAGAGGACTTTGAGGCCATTAATACATCCGTACAGACCAATCCTGTATATGTCAATGACATTGTAAAGGAAACCATTAGCGGATATACAGTTACCACCATTAATGAGGCCACTGTGAGACAGGAAGTTATCAAAAAAATTCAGGAAAAATACAATTCCAAATGTATTGTAGATGTTTCCCTGACAGGATTCCTGACTGCATAAAACTAGATATAGTATAAAGGAAAGAAAAAATTACTTTATATATTGTATAAAATGTGGTATGATATTATATGGTCTTTTTAGACCTAAAATGCTATGTGAGGTGAGGTTAATGAGTGACGTTCTGTCGCAAAATGAGATAGATAATCTTTTATCTGCTTTAAGTAGCGGCGAATTCGATCCGACCAGTTCGGATACCATTGATGAACGCCAGGTAAAAGACTATGACTTCGCCAGACCATCAAAGTTTTCCAAGGAGCACTTAAGGACTTTAGTCTTTATCTTCGAGCACTATGCCAGACTTTTGGCCACAACCCTGCCAGTTTATCTTCGCAGGAATGTGCAGGTGGAGGTTATGCACTCGGAGGCTGCTACCTACCAGGAGTTTTCCAACTCCCTGTCCAACCCGGTTTTGCTGGGAGTGGTAAATTTTGCCCCCTTAGAGGGAAATATAATAGTGGAGCTGGCCACCGGCCTTGGCTATGCTATTGTGGACCGAATGCTTGGAGGAGACGGACAGCCCTTGGAAAAGAGCAGAGATTTTACTGAGATTGAGCTCACCATCATAGAGAGAATCATGGTGGTTTGCACCAACCTTTTGGTAGAGCCCTGGTCCAGTGTACAGAAGCTGGAGCCGGTTTTGGAGAGAATCGAGACCAACTCCCAGTTTGCCCAGTTTGTTACGCCAAACGAGATGACCTCAATCATTACCATGAGTATTCGCATTGGAGAGGCAGAGGGACTTATGAATGTCTGTATCCCATATGCCGTATTGGAGCCGGTTATTGACAAGGTAAATACCAAGTATTGGTATTCCACCAACCAGGTCAAGGATGATGGCCAGTTCCGAGAGGTTTTGGAGGAAGCTCTGCAGAAGGCCAAGGTGCCAGTCAGGGCCATAATGGGAAAAAGTGCCATTTCCGTCAACGACTTTATACACCTACAGCCGGGAGATGTCATTAAGGTAAATACCAAGGTGGAAGACGAATTAGATGTATATGTGGGAAATATCAAAAAGTTCTCCGCAATTCCGGGAGGCTATGATGACCACTATGCAGTTAAGATAAAAGAAATTTACAGAGAGGAGTAAGCGGATGGACGGAATGTTGTCGCAAGAAGAAATCAATGCCTTGTTAGGAAGCATGGAAGCTGAGAATAATTCCGAAGACACAGGAAGTGTTTCAATTGCAGATGTCGCAGAGTCCGACAAACTGACTCCGGATGAAAGTGATGCCCTAGGGGAAATTGCCAATATCAGCATGGGTACAGCAGCAACCACCCTGTCAATATTGGTAAACAATCGAGTGGACATAACCACACCGAATGTCTCTTATACGACATTAGATGCCATGGCAGAGAGCAATGACTCCCCATGTGTATTTATATATATTTCCTATCGAGCAGGATTGGAAGGAAAAAACCTCCTGATCTTGAGAGAGCCAGATGTTAAAGTAATCACCGATCTCATGATGGGTGGAGATGGATCCAACACAGAGGGAGAGTTGACAGAATTGCATCTCAGTGCAATCTGTGAGGCCATGAACCAGATGATGGGATCCGCGGCGACTTCAATGTCGTCAATGATCAATGAAATGGTAGATATCAGCCCGCCAACCGCAACCAGAGTAGACTTTGGTGGCGACTTGCCGGATGAAATAAAAGAATTGATGGGAGAGACCTTTGCACAGGTTTCATTCCGTATGGTAATTGGAGATTTGGTTGACAGTAAGATTATGCAGCTCTATCCAATCGATTTTGCCAGAAGGATATATAATCAATTCTTGGGCGTTACTATGGGAGAGGACACTAGTCCTGAACCTGCGCCAGCCCCTGCAGCACCAGAACCAGCACCGGCCTCAAGCCCTGCCCCAGCGCTAGCTCAACAGCCAAGTATGCAGATGGAGCAAGCACAAGGGCAGCCAGCACCGGCAATGGGAATGCAGCAGCCAATGATGAACGGCATGCCGATTTATGGAATGCCGGGTCAGGATATTAACATTCAACCGGCACAATTCCAGAATTTTGCCGGGGCACCAAACCTGGATGGCATAGCACCAGAAAACATAGATTTGATTATGGATGTGCCATTAGAGGTTACAGTGGAACTTGGTCGAACCAGCAAGTCAATCAAGGAAATTCTTGATTTCTCGCCGGGAACAATTATAGAACTGGACAAGCTGGCAGGTGAACCTGTGGATGTCCTGGTCAATGGAAAGTTTGTAGCCAAGGGAGAGGTTGTTGTAATCGAAGAGAACTTTGGTATCAGAGTTGCAGAAATTATAAAAGAACAATAGACGGAGGAGAGTAGCGATGGCAAAGAGTGTTTTAGTATGTGACGACGCAGCATTTATGAGAGTCATGATCAAAGATATCCTTACAAAAAATGGATATGAGGTGGCCGGTGAGGCCGAAAATGGGTTAAAGGCTGTTGAAAAATACAACGAGACCAAGCCTGATTTGGTAATGATGGACATTACAATGCCAGAGATGGATGGTATCCAGGCTCTTAAAAAAATCAAGGAGAGCGATGCCAATGCATCTGTTATCATGTGCTCAGCTATGGGCCAGCAGGCTATGGT
>JAILSA010000272.1 GCA_024697885.1 Eubacterium sp.
ACCCCTCCGTCTCCTTGCGCATCTCCTCGTAGGCCTGCTCCACAGCCAGCATGTCCAAAGACCGAATGTGGTCCTTGGTCACCTTGGTATCTGTGGCAAAATCGTAGACCGCGTGAACCTGTTTGGTCTTAAGAACTCGACCAGCCGCCGCAATGCTTACATCCGTCAAGGTGTCGTGGATGCGATTTTCCAACCTGGTTTTGATTTCCTTAATAATATTGGTTACGGTAAAAATGTCGTGTATCTGTCCATCGATCACAGCTCTGGTGGTGTGTTCGATGGATTCCTGGGCGATTACCACAAAACGCTCCGTTCCCACGCGGTAGCCCACAGTACCCACAATACTCCTTGTTCCAATATCCAATCCAAATACATATCTCTCTTTGTTTTCTGCCATATTACCCTTCGTCCCCTACTTGTGAGCCCACCCCCAAGCAAGGCTCCTTTTCACATTAATCAACTAAGTATATTTTACCATAAAAACAAGGATTTGTGTAGTAATTATTTGCCTTCTACCAGACCTTGTCGGGCCAGGATTTCCCCTACTTGTCTCTCCAATTCCTCTTCGGTACCATTGTTAAAAATCACCTGGTCGCAGCGGTCTCGAATTTCCTGGTCTGACAGCTGTTTTTCCATAATGGCCAGACATTTTTCCCTGCTGTATCCCCGGTTCTCCATCAATCGCTTAATCCTAATTTCAGGGTCCGCACTGAGGCACCAAATCTCCTGACAGAGTCCATCGCACTTGCTCTCAAACATAATGGCCGTCTCCACAAAGACTAAATCCCCTTTGTTATCCTCAATCATCCCCTGGATTTCCGCCAAAACAGCTGGGTGAATAATATTATTTAGCTCCTGCCTCTTCTCATCCGAGGCATAGACTATTTCTGCCAAAAGTCCCCTGTCAATCTGGCCTTCCTCATTCAAAATCTCCTGGCCAAAATGAGCCTTCACCTTCTCATAGCAGTCCTCTCCCGGCTCCATGAGTTCGTGGCCAATCTCATCTGCCAAAATAATTTTGCCACCGTATTTCTGGTGCAAAATCCCAAGCAGGGTGGATTTGCCGCAACCAATCCCACCAGTCACTCCTATTACCATACTCCTCACTCCTTACTTGGCCTCATACCAATTGTTGCCCATTTTCACTTCTGCAATAAGTGGCACCGCCAGCTGGCAGGCACCTACCATTTCCTCTTGGAGGATTTTTTTCACTTCCTCCACCTCATCCACATGGGTCTCAATCAAGAGTTCATCGTGAATCTGCAAAATCAAACGAGACCTGTAATTGCCTTCTTTTAACTTGGCATGGACGCGGTTCATGGCAATTTTTATAATATCTGCCGCCGTTCCCTGAATTGGGGAATTCATGGCAATTCGCTCTCCAAATTGTCTCTGCATAAAGTTCTTGCTGGCCATCTCCGGAATCGGTCTCCTGCGACCGTACAGGGAGGTGACAAAGCCCTTGGACTTGCCTGTCTCCACCAGGCCGTCCATGTAGTCCTTTACGCTGGTATACATGTCAAAATAATCCTGAATGTAGCCCTCTGCCTCCTTCTTGGAGATATTCAAATCCCTGGACAGACCAAAGCCACTGATTCCATATATAATTCCAAAATTCACTGCCTTGGCATTTCTTCTCTGCAAATCCGTCACCTGGTCAAATGGGGTGTGGAAAACGAGAGACGCCGTGGTCCTGTGAATGTCTGCATCCTGCTTGTAGGCCTCGATCAGGTGTTCATCTCCCGACATGTGTGCCAAAATTCTGAGCTCAATCTGAGAGTAATCCGCATCCAAAAACACATAATCCTTCTCCGGCACAAAGACCTTGCGAATCTCCCTGCCAAGTTCCATTCGAATTGGAATATTTTGCAGATTTGGCTCTGTGGAGCTAAGTCGTCCCGTAGCCGTTATGGTCTGGTTAAAATTACTGTGAATGCGGCCATCCTTGTCGTCAATGTAGTTATCTAAACCATCTGCATAGGTGGACTTAAGCTTGGTCAACTGGCGGTATTCCAAAATCTGCTCCACAATAGGGCTCTCAAAGCGGAGTTTTTCCAAAACTTCAGCTGAGGTGGAATATCCCGTCTTGGTTTTCTTGCCATAAGGCATGTGCATTTTTTCAAAGAGAATAAGGCCTAACTGCTTAGGGGAATTTATGTTAAACTCCTCCCCCGCCAGTTCATAAATATCCTTTTCTAATTGAGCAATTCTCTCTCCCAAGCGACTGCCATAGTCTCGCAGGGCCTGTCTCTCCACCAGGATTCCCGCCTTCTCCATGTCATAGAGGGTAAAAATCAGCGGCATTTCGATCTCGTCAAAAAGTTTGGTGGAACGAATCCTTCTGAGTTCTTTTCTCAAGGGCTGGTAGGCCCTAGAATTCACCAATGCACAGTAGCAAAGGTAGCGGATGCACTCCTCTTCTTTTTCCAAAAAAGCGGTTTCCATTGGTAACTTACCAAAGGTCTGGCTGTAGGGATAAAAGGAGATCTCGCCGTAGGCCTCTGCCAAATCTTCCTCTGCAAAACCCTTTTGTACCGGGTCAATGAGATAGGCCGCCACGGCGGTGTCAAAACTATTTTTTTCATTCAAAAAGTCCAGCTGGTCCAGTTGGGACTTAATATCATTCAAAACAAACAAATGCTTTTTGGCCAAGGCCTCCAAGGCCTCTGTCACGTCCTCCTGGCGAAGTCCCTCTCCCACCTTGAAGCAGTATACATTTTCTCCATCAAAGGAAAGGGCCAGGGCCAAAAGGCTCTCTACTGTTTCCTCCATAAAGAGGGTCATCTGGCCTGCTCCGTCCTGAGTCATATTCTGATTCTTGCGAAAGGCGGTCCGAATTCCAAGCTCTGCCTTGGCTGGAATCCCCTCCAGAATTTCCTCCATCTCTTTCTTGGTCTGGACGGTCACAAACTTACTCTCCACATTTTCATTTCCCGCCACATCGGCGTCAAATCGCTTGAGAAGAGACTTGATATCCAGGGACTGAACAATGGCAAAGGCCTTGGGATTAAAAACGTCCTCCACCAGGCAGTCGTCCATGGTCAGGTCCAGCTTACAGTCTGTCTTAATGGTAGCCAGTTCCTTGCTGAGTTTGGCCAGTTTTTTGTTGTTCATAACGGCATCATGCGCTCTCTTTGGCGTGATTTCCTCGGCGTGGGCCAGGGTATTTTCCACCGTTCCATAGAGGGTCAAAAGTTTCACTGCCGTCTTTTCACCCACCCCGGGCAGGCCTGGAATATTGTCGGAGGAATCTCCCATAAGCCCCTTGAGGTCAATAATCTGCAGCGGTGTCACACCGTACTTTTCAATGACCTGAGAAGGCTTATAATCCTCCACAATAGTCTTGCCCGCCTTGGTCTTTGGGATACGAATCGTAACCTGCTCTGTGGCCAGCTGCAAGAGGTCCCTGTCTCCGGAAACAAGGGAAACTTCAAAGCCTTCCTTCTCCCCCCGGCGCGCCATGGTTCCAAGAATATCATCTGCCTCAATTCCATCCTGAAAATAAATCTTAATGTTCATGGCAGTTAGGAGCTCACGAATAACCGGTACCTGCTCCTTAAGTTCCTCAGGCATAGGTTTTCTGGTCCCCTTGTATTCCTCGTACATTTTGTGGCGGAAGGTCTTGGCCTTCTGGTCAAAAGCCACCAGCATGTGGCTAGGCTTCTCCTCCTCCATAAACTTAAACATAATATTCAAAAAACCATAAATGGCATTGGTGTGAAGTCCCTGGCGGTTAGTCAGGTCTGGCACACCGTAAAATGCTCGGTTCAAAATACTGTTTCCATC
>JAILSA010000036.1 GCA_024697885.1 Eubacterium sp.
GGCCCTTCGTAAGTTGACTGCTGTTATTAACAAGTCCAATTGTACTGTTATTTTTATTAACCAGCTCCGCGAGAAGATTGGAGTTATGTTTGGAAATCCAGAGACTACCACAGGTGGACGAGCTCTTAAGTTCTACTCCTCTGTTCGTCTGGATGTTCGCCGCGTAGAGACCTTGTCTCAGGCGGGGGAGAAGATTGGAAACCATGTTCGTGTCAAGGTGGTAAAGAACAAGGTGGCTCCTCCATTCCAGGAGGCAGAGTTTGATATTATGTTTGGTAAGGGAATTTCCCGTGAGGGCGATGTGCTTGATTTGGCAGCCAAGTGCGACATTGTGCAAAAGAGTGGCGCCTGGTATTCCTACAAGGGAGAGCGCATTGGCCAGGGTAGGGAGAATGCCAAGAACTACCTGGCAGAGAGGCCAGAGGTTTTCGCTGAGATTGATCAGGCAGTGAGAGCTAAGTACCTGAATCCTGAGGAAGAGGAAACTGCAGAAGAGGCGAAGCCAGCCAAGTCTTCTAAGAAGGGTGAAGAGGCTACTAAGTAATTTTTGACTCTACTACAATGAAATATAAGGACCGCTAGTGGCAGCTAAGACTTGCCCGGCGGTTCCTTTTTTCTAAAGAGATAAATATAAGGGGGCAGGGGATTGGAAGAAGAGGAGATTAAGAAGGCTACCAAAAAAGCCATGGACCTTTTACTCCTAAAGGACCGCACGGTCAAGGAATTGCAGGACCGGCTGGCCAAGGCCGGTTTTTCCCCGGAGGCTGTGAAGGGGGCCATAGACTATGTGGACTCCTATGGTTACCTAGACGATGAGCGCTATGCCAGAACCTATCTGGACTACCATAAGGGCCAGAGGAGCCGGAGAGAGCTTGCTTACAAATTGGAACAAAAGGGCATCAGCAGGGAGACAGTGACCCTGGTTCTAGAGGACTACCAGGGGCAGGATGAGAGAGAGGCTGTGACCAGACTTTTGACCAAGCGCCTCAAGGGAAGGGATCCAAGGGAATTGACCTATGAGGACTGGCAGAAGCATTTGGCCTATCTGGCCAGAAAGGGCTATAGCCTGCCAGTGGCCAAAGGAATAATTGAAGAGATGAAGGCTTGACAAGGGGATAACCGCTTGTGTATAATGTTTAAGTCTGTTGTTATGGGCGTAGTGCGTCCATTTTAGAAATGTTTGCCTTTTGTCTCATGGGGAAAAGGCGGATAGGAGAACAAAATGAAATACTTTGGAACAGATGGTTTTCGCGGTGAGGCAAATGTGGATTTGACCGTAGAACATGCATACAAAGTAGGCAGATATTTGGGTTATCACTACCAGAAGGACGACCACAAGGTTAGGGTTGTTATTGGAAAGGATACCAGACTGTCTGGATATATGTATGAATCGGCCTTGGTTTCCGGTTTGACCGCCAGCGGTGCAGATGTATACGAGCTGCATGTAACCACAACCCCTAGTGTATCTTATCTGATTTTAGAGGAAGGCTTTGATTGCGGAATCATGATCAGTGCCAGTCACAATCCATATTTCGACAATGGAATTAAGGTGATTAACGGCCAGGGATTCAAGCTTGAGCCTGAGGTCGAGGAGCAGATTGAGAGATACATTGACGGTGAGATTGGAGAGATTCCACTCGCCAGGAAAGAAAAGATTGGAAGATGCCACGATTACTCTTCAGGAAGAGAAAAGTACAAGGAGCATCTGAAAAGTCTTGCCAAGCAAAGCTTTGATGGAAAGACAGTTGCCCTGGATTTATCCAACGGTTCCGCTTCTGTTATGGCTAGAGAGATTTTCGAGGCCTTAGGAGCCCAGGTAATCGCCCAGCACGACGAGCCCAATGGAACTAATATTAACAGGGACTGCGGTTCTACCCATATTGAGAGCTTGCAGAGTCTGATGTACGATACAGGCGCTGACATTGGTTTCGCCTACGACGGTGACGCCGACCGATGCCTGGCTGTGGACGACGAGGGCAAGATTATAGATGGAGACCACATTTTATACCTGTGTGGCAAGTATCTCAAGGAGCAAAATAAGCTCTCCAAGGATACTGTAGTTACCACCGTAATGTCCAACATGGGACTTTACAAGGCTTTTGACAGCCTGGGAATTTCCTATGAGCAGACAGGTGTAGGTGACAAATATGTTTGTGAAAATATGATGGCCAATGATTACTCCATTGGTGGAGAACAATCCGGTCATATTATATTTAAAGAGCACGCTGTGACAGGAGATGGAATTTTGACTTCCCTCATGGTGATGGAGGCCTGGTTGGCTTCTGGCAAGCCCCTGTCTGAGCTCACCAAGGAGCTGAGGATTTATCCACAGATTTTGATTAATGTCAAGGTCAAGGACAAGTTGGCAGCTCGCGAGGATGAGGATGTCAAGAAGGCAGAACAAGAAGTTACAGAGGCTTTGGGACAGTCAGGAAGACTGCTGCTTCGCGAAAGCGGAACAGAACCACTGATTCGTGTAATGGTTGAGGCCGAGACGGATGAGATGTGCAAAGAGAACGCGATGAAAATCGTAGAAGTATTAAAAGCAAAAAATCATGCAGTAGAGTAAGAAAGAGAGGAAATTACAAAAATGACTTATACAGTTGAGAATTTAGAGAAGAGCATGGCAAAGGTAACAATTACAGTTGAGGCAGCTAAGTTTGACGAGGCTGTTGAGAAGTCCTTCCACAAGAACAGAGGCAAGTTCCAGATTCCTGGTTTCCGCCGTGGAAAAGCTTCCCGCAAAATGATCGAGAAGACTTATGGCGAAGGCGTTTTCTATGAAGATGCAGCTAACTTTGTAATCGATGAGGCCTATGCTGAGTTCTACGATGAGAACAGAGCAAAGAAGGAGCTTGAGATTGCTTCTCGTCCAGAAATCGACCTGGTTGATTTCGGAGCTGGTAAGGATTTTGTATTCACAGCGACAATGGCTGTAAAACCAGAGGTTACTTTGGGCGACTACAAGGGTGTTGAGGTGACTAAGCGTGAGGCCAAGATTATGGCGGCAGATGTTAACGCTGAGATCGACCGCATCAGAGAGCAGAACAGCCGTATGATCACAGTAGAGGATCGCGGAATTAAGAAAAATGACACAGCAGTAATCGACTTCGAGGGCTTCGTAGACGGAGAGGCATTCGAGGGCGGTAAGGGAACAGATTATCCATTGGTAATCGGTTCCGGTTCCTTTATTGACAACTTCGAGGACCAGTTGGTTGGCAAGAAGGTTGGAGAGAGCCTTGATGTAGAGGTTACTTTCCCAGAAGAGTATCACGCTGAGAACCTTAAGGGTAAACCGGCACTCTTCAAGGTAACTGTAAAGGAGATTAAGGTAAAAGAGCTTCCTGCTGCAGACGATGAGTTCGCTAGCGAGGTTTCTGAATTCGAGACTCTCAAAGAGTACAAGGCAAGCATTAAGAAAGACTTGACAGCTAAGAAGACAGAGGCTAACAAGAGAGAGAAAGAGAACGAGGCAGTAGAGAAGGTTGTTGAGAATATGACAGTTGAAATTCCTGCACCAATGATGGAGGCAGAGACTCAGCAGATGATTCAGGAGTTTGCACAGAACCTTCAGATGCAGGGAATCAGCATTGATCAGTACATGCAGATGACAGGCATGAACCCACAGGGACTTATGAGTCAGATGCAGCCACAGGCAGAGCAGAGAATTAAGACAAGACTTGCACTTGAGGCAGTAGTTAAGGCTGAGAACATTGAGGTTTCAGATGCTGATATCGACGCTGAGATCGAGGAGATGGCTAAGCAGTACAACATGGAAGCAGACAAGATCAAAGAGACTCTTGGAGACGCTGGTAAAGAGCAGCTTTCCGCTGATATTGCCAACAAGAAGGCAGTTGCCTTGATTACTGACAGCGCTAAGGAAGTAGAGAAGGCAGAAGAGGAGACCAAGGAGGAAGAGTAATTTCTCCCCAGGTCCTGTAAGATATAAGAAGAGTCAGAAATACATAAGAAGAACGGAGGGTGACTTATGGCATTAGTACCTTACGTCATTGAGCAGACAAGCCGTGGCGGTGAGCGCTCATATGATATTTTCTCCCGACTTTTGAAAGAGAGAATTATCTTTTTGGGCGATGAAGTAAATGACCAGACAGCAAGTTTGGTTGTGGCACAGTTATTATTCTTGGAGTCTGAGGATCCAAATAAGGACATTCAGCTCTATATCAATAGCCCAGGTGGTTCTGTGACTGCTGGTATGGCTATTTATGACACCATGAACTATGTGAAATGCGATGTATCTACAATTTGTATCGGTATGGCAGCTAGTATGGGAGCATTCCTGCTCTCAAGTGGAGCTAAGGGCAAGAGACTTGCCCTGCCTAATGCTGAGGTTATGATTCATCAGCCATCTGGTGGAGCCAGAGGACAGGCAACTGAGATTCAGATTGTGGCAGAAAACATTCTGAAAACAAAGCAGAAGTTAAATGAAATTTTAGCGGCAAACACAGGACAGACAGTAGAGCAAATCGCACAGGATACAGAGCGTGACAACTTCATGACCGCTCAGGAAGCAATGGATTACGGCTTGATTGATGAAATCGTTGTCAACCGTAAGGACAAAAAGGAAGATTAGAATTCATAGGAGAATGGTGCCCCTTATTTTTGTGGCGCCATTTTCCCGTATAAAGAATAAAGAGAGGTAATTATGGCAGGAAAAACTAACGACAATACACCGCGTGTAGTATGCTCCTTTTGTGGAAGAAGCGAAAAGCAGGTTCACAAGCTGATTGCGGGGCCAGGCGGCGTTTATATTTGTGATGAATGTGTAGATCTCTGCGAGGAAATTATTGCAGAGGAAGAATTTGATAACTATGAGGGAAGTCAGGAAGAGGGAGAAATCAATCTTCTCAAACCAAAGGAAATCAAGGAGTTTTTGGACGAGTATGTAGTGGGCCAGGAGGATGCCAAGAAGGCTCTCTCCGTTGCGGTTTACAACCACTACAAGAGAATCCTCAACGGTGCCAAAATCGATATTGAGCTCCAGAAGAGCAATATTTTGATGGTGGGACCAACCGGTTCCGGTAAGACCTACCTGGCTCAGACCCTGGCCAAGATTTTGAATGTGCCATTTGCCATTGCAGATGCCACAACCCTGACAGAGGCCGGCTATGTGGGTGAGGATGTGGAAAATATCCTTCTCAAACTGATCCAGGCGGCGGACTATGACATTAAGAGAGCAGAGCATGGAATTATTTATCTGGACGAGATTGATAAGATTACCAAAAAGTCCGAGAATGTATCCATTACTCGTGATGTATCCGGTGAGGGCGTACAGCAGGCTCTTTTGAAAATTTTAGAGGGAACAGAGGCCAGCGTGCCACCTCAGGGAGGAAGAAAACACCCACAGCAGGAGTTCTTCCATATTGACACCAGCAACATCCTCTTTATCTGTGGTGGAGCCTTCGATGGTCTGGACAAAATTATCGGTTCTCGAATCGACAAGAAATCCATTGGATTTAACGCCGAGGTAGGCAGTGTGACAGACCAGAATGTGGGAGAACTCTTTAAGCAGGTTTTGCCACAGGATTTTGTGAAGTTTGGTTTGATTCCTGAGTTTATCGGCCGTGTGCCAGTGACGGTAGCCCTTGACCTCTTGACAGAGGAGGCTTTGAAGGAGATTTTGGTTCGACCAAAGAATGCCATTCCCAAGCAGTACAAGAAGCTTCTTGAGCTAGATGGCATCAGCCTGAGCTTTGAGGATGAGGCCTTAGCGGAGGTGTCCAGACTTTCCAACGAGAGAAAGACAGGAGCCCGTGGACTTCGAGCAATCCTTGAGAGCAGTATGATGGACTACATGTACGAACTTCCATCCTGCCAGGATGTTAAGGAGTGCATTATTACAAAGGGAGTCATCCAGGGACAGGAGGAGCCAAAGCTTCTCGGTGTCAATGGTGAGCCCAAGGAAATGTTAATTGAGAACAAAGAGGAAAGTGCTTAATATATGACAGAAAGAGAAAATCAAATGCAGACCCTGCCGGTTCTGACCCTAAGGGGCATGACGGTTTTGCCTGGCATGCTCATTCACCTAGATGTCAGTCGGAAAACAACCAAAAGTGCGGTAGAGGCTGCCATGGAAAATGATGGGATGATATTTATTACCGCCCAGAAGGATCCGAGCAAGGACAATCCTTCCTATGAGGACCTGTATGAAATCGGTGTCTATGCCAGAATTCGCCAGCAGGTCAAACTCAAGGATGACATTGTTCGCATTATGATTTCCACCCGGAGACGAGGGGATTTGCTTTCCCTGAGGCAGACTAAGCCATATATCCTGGGAGATGTGGCACCCTATGATTGGGGTGAGGAATCCATTATGGATTACGCAGAGCAGGAGGCCCTTTGCAGAGAACTTAAGGAGGCCTATAAGCTCTACTTAAATGAGAATCCAAGAGCCAGCAGAAGTGGGGCAGAGCAGATTTCTAAGACCAAGGAACTGGGCCGTCTGTCCGACTTGATTGCCATGCATATTAATTTGGACTATCAGGCCAGACAGGAACTTTTGGAGTGCCTGGATTTGGTGGAGAGAGCGGAGCAGGTTATTCGAATTTTGACAGAGGAAATCCGCATCGCCAAAATTCGGGATGACTTTAAGTCCAAGGTCAGAGAAGAAGTGGACCAAAACCAGAAGGAGTACTTCCTGCGAGAGCAGATGAAGGTTATTCGTGACCAGCTAGGTGACGAGGAGGATACGGATTCCTGGGAAGAAAAGTACCGGGAGCAGCTAGAGGGACTTGAGTGCAGCCAAGAGGTGCGAGACCGCATTGAAAAAGAAATCAAGCGTTTTGTCACTATTCCGAGAAACTCCTCCGAAAATGTGGTGGCCAGGGATTATGTAGAAACCCTTTTGGCTCTGCCTTGGGACAAGGCTTCTGTGGATTCTATAGACATTCACAGGGCAGAGGAAATCCTTGAGGAAGACCACTATGGTCTAGATAAGGTCAAGGAGAGAATCTTAGAATTTTTGTCTGTGAGAATTTTGACAGGCAAGGGGGATACCCCTATTATTTGTCTGGTGGGACCGCCGGGAACAGGAAAAACATCCATTGCCAAATCTGTGGCCAGAGCCCTGGACAAAAAATACGAGAGAATTAGCTTGGGTGGTGTCCGAGACGAGGCAGAGATCCGCGGACACAGAAGAACCTACGTGGGAGCCCTGCCGGGAAGGTTTATTGACTGCCTAAAACATGCCGGCGTCAAGAATCCCCTCATCCTCCTAGACGAGGTGGACAAGGTCAGCAGAGATTATCGGGGAGACACCTCCGCAGCCCTCTTAGAGGTTTTGGACCCAGAGCAAAACAGCCGTTTTGTAGACCATTATGTAGACCTTCCTGTGGATTTGTCAGAGGTACTTTTTATCTGTACCGCCAACTCCCTAGAGGGAATACCAAGACCCCTCTTAGACCGTATGGAAGTAATCCGCCTGTCGGGTTATACGGAGAACGAGCGCTTCCACATTGGAAAGCAGTACTTGATTCCTAAGCAGTTAGAAAAAAATGGTCTCAAGAAAAAACAACTTTCTATTTTGGACAGCGCCCTAAAGACCATGATTTCATCCTATACCAGAGAAGCCGGTGTCCGTGAATTGGAAAAGACTGTAGCTAAGATTTGCCGCAAGTCTGCCAAAATGATTTTGGCAGATGGACAGGACAAGGTCAAGGTGACCAACAAAAATCTGGTTGACTTTTTGGGCAAGAAAAAGCACCGCCTCCTAGAGGCCAATCGCAGGGCCGAGGTGGGCATTGTGCGAGGCCTGGCCTGGACTCAGGTAGGGGGAGATACCTTAGAAATCGAGGTCAATACCATGCCGGGAGATGGCAAGCTCAAAATCACAGGTCAGCTGGGAGATGTAATGAAGGAGTCCGCTCTGATTTCCCTCAGCCTGGTAAGGGCACTTTTGCCTAAGGAGGATGCTTTTTTCAAAGAGCATGACTTCCATCTCCATGTGCCAGAGGGGGCAGTGCCAAAGGACGGCCCATCTGCCGGAGTGACCATGACCACAGCTCTTTACTCCGCTGTGACAGGACGGAAGGTAGACCCTAAGGTGGCCATGACAGGGGAGATTACCCTGAGGGGCAAGGTAATGCCAATCGGCGGCCTCAAGGAAAAAATGTTGGCGGCCAAGATGGCGGGAATCAAGACTATTTTGGTTCCAGTGGACAACGAGCCAGATGTGGAGGAAATCGAGGACGAAATCAAGGATGGCTTGAAAATCGTCTATGCAAGCAAAATTCAGACCGTATTGGATACGGCTCTGCTTTAGAGGTATCGCCTATGAAAATAAGGTCCTTAGAATTAGAGACAGTCTGTGGCATCACCAGCAGCTTGCCACAGCACAAAATCATTGAGATAGCATTTTGGGGGCGGTCCAATGTGGGCAAGTCCTCCCTTCTCAACAGCCTGTGGAATCGCAGGTCCTATGCTAGAATATCGTCCCAGCCGGGCAAGACCCAGACCATTAACTACTACAATGTCAACAACCTGTGTTACATGGTAGACCTGCCGGGTTATGGCTACGCCAAGGTCTCCAGGGAGACGGCGGCCAAGTGGATGAAAATGATCGAAAAATATTTGGATCAGTCGGAGGCCCTTCGGGTAGTTTTTCTCCTGATTGACATTCGACATGAGCCCACTAAGAAGGATGTGGAAATGTATCGCATGCTCTATGAAAAGGGATTTAACCCCCTGATTATAGCTACCAAGTCGGACAAGATTAGCAAGGGAGCAGTAAAAAAGAGCTTAGATACCATCCGAAAGACCTTAGGGGCTTCGCAAGAAACTCCAATCCTGCCTTTTTCAGCCCTGAAAAAACAGGGGATGGAGGAAATA
>JAILSA010000059.1 GCA_024697885.1 Eubacterium sp.
CGGTGGAGGTCTCGAATCAAATGAAGATCTGGATTTTTTTCCACAAAATATCCGTAGTCCTTCTGGGCCGTTCCCCCGTGTCCCAGGTGCTCATTGGCCACCACCACAAAGCCGTGGCTCACCATAAACCGGGCCAATCTCTCATAGCGCTCTGCCCATTCTGTCATGCCATGAGACACTTGTAGAATGCCGATAACCGGCCTACTTGTAGGTTTCCATATAATGCCGTGGAGAGTGTGAATCCCATCCGTTGCCGGCATGTGAAAGCTCTCTTTTTTCATTGAAAATTTTCCTCCCTTGTTTTTTTCTGGTCTGACTGCTTGACAAAGGCATCCACATCTTTTCTGTCCCAAAACATTTCCCATCCCTTATTATATCATAGTTGTCCACCTCCACAAATGTAATTTTTATGATATACTTATTCAAGAATTCTTAAAAGAAAAGAGGTTTTTTACTTGAACAACAATAAGGCATTGGGAATTTTATACATCGTCATGGCAGGCTTCTTCTTCTCCCTCATGACCTTTTTTGTCCGCATATCCGGAGACCTTCCCACCATGCAAAAGGCTTTCTTCCGAAATGCAGTGGCGGCCCTGGTTTCCATCCTTATGCTGGCCCGGAGCCCAGAGGGCTTTCACATAAAAAAAGCCAGCTGGCCCTGGCTCTTTGTTCGGGCTGCCTGCGGAACTCTGGGCCTGATCTGCAACTTTTATGCCGTGGACCACATCCACTTAGCAGATGCCAATATTCTCAACAAACTGTCTCCCTTTTTCGCCATTATGGCCTCCTACTTTGTCCTAAAGGAAAAGGCCAACAAGGTGGAATGGATTACTGTTTTTGTGGCCTTTACAGGCGCCCTCTTTGTCATTAAGCCCTCCTTCCAGATGGAGGCCCTCTACGGCTTTATTGGGGTCATGGGAGGACTGGGGGCAGGCCTTGCCTACACCTTTGTGAGAAAACTTGACAACATGGGGGAGAGAGGCCCCGTCATCGTAATGTTCTTCTCCCTGTTTTCCACCCTGGTCACCGCTCCATTTTTGATTTTTGACTTTCATCCCATGACAGGTAAGCAGTTGCTTTTCCTTCTCTTAGCCGGCATTTCCGCCACCGGAGGACAGCTTTCCATCACTGCGGCCTACACCAAGGCCCCTGCCAAGGAGATTTCCATTTTTGACTACTCACAAATCATATTTGCCGCCCTGTTGGGATTCTACTTCCTGGGACAGGTGCCCGATGTTTACAGCATAATAGGTTATGTGATTATACTATCGGTTTCAGTCTATCGTTGGCGGTATAATAAATAAACCTGCCAAAAAATACCCTGCCGACTCAAGAAGTCTCTCGCTGGCAAGTCACTTTCTTAGGTAGGAAAACCTGAACTTTTTTGAGGTCGGTTTTTTTATATTTGTAGTGGTAAACTAAATTTGTAACCCCTTGTTCGTTCAAACCCCCCCCCGAGACACATCCCTCCTGAAGAGTTTGAATTCTTCCTGCAATAAAAAAAACAAACCAGGGAGAGACTTCAAGGCGTATGCCTTGTGTCTCGAGTCGGTTTGTTTTTTTAAATCCGTTTAATCCACTTCCCCCTATACAACCTAAGCAGAAAAATAATCCCTCGGAAGCAAAGTTCTATAGCCATAGCCGTCCAGTAACCTGCCAGTCCCATCTCCGGCACCAAAAGGGCCGCCAAAAGAATTCTCACTCCCCACATGCTCACCAAATTCAAGAGGCTTGGCACCAGGGTGTCTCCCGCCCCGCGAAAGACTCCGGCGCAACAAATGGAGGCGCCGTAAAGGGGCTCTGCAATAAGCTCCATGCGAAGGACCTTTGTACCAAGGGCTGCCACCTCTCCGTCTGCTGTCAGAATAGAAAAGGCAGTAGGCGCAAAAAAGTACATGACCACTCCCATAATTCCCATACAGGCCATGCCCAGGTAGACAGACAGGCGGGAAAAGGACTTGGTAAGGTCCCTGCGGTCCGCCCCTATGGTCTGGCCGATAATGGCCGTTGCCGCCGACCCGATTCCGTAGCCTGGCATATAGCAAAGACTCTCTGCCGTAATGGCCAGGGAGTTGGCCGCCACTGCCACCGTTCCCAGAGGAGCCACAATATGAGTGCTGGCCACATAGGCGCTGCACATAAAAAACTGATCTAGAGAGATTGGCACCGCAATCTTTAGGGCAGTTCCAATGGTTTTTTTATCCCACTTCCAGGATCCCTTGTTCTTAGTCAGGGCAATCCTTTTGTTGCGCACACAGACAAAGTAAACCATCAGGCCTGTGACAACCAGCTCTGCTGCCGCTGTTCCCAGGCCGGCACCCACTACTCCAAGTCCCAGTCCCGGCATCCAAAAAGACAGGGAAAAAAAACTGACTGTCCGGCTTGGAAAAATGAAGAAGATATTAAAAATCACATCTAAAATACAGACGGTGGTGGACAGGATACTTGGGGTTTTCATATCCCCCGAACTCTGCATACTTCCACCGGAAATCTGTCTTATAAGGGCCAGGGGAATGGTGGTGGCATAAATAAAGAAATACTTGGAAGAATTTTCCAAAATCTCCTCCTGGCCTCCCAGCCAGACTGGCAGACTGCCACTGATTAACATGCCAAG
>JAILSA010000095.1 GCA_024697885.1 Eubacterium sp.
ACTTAGCACTCTCCGCAATCTCTATAATTCGGTCTACCACCTGTTCAATCGTCATGTAGGAGGAGTCTACCAAGATAGCATCTTCCGCCTGTTTGAGAGGGGCAATCTCTCGATTCATATCCTGCTCATCTCTGGCTATAATATCCTTCTCGATTTCATTCAAATCACAGGACATACCCTTTTCCACCAATTCCTTGTAGCGGCGCTCAGCGCGAACTCTGGCGCTGGCAGTCAGGTAAATCTTGGCTTCCGCCTCAGGTAAGACAACTGTTCCAATATCTCTACCATCCATTATTACATCCTGCTCAGAGGCCATTTTTCTCTGGAGTTCTAAAAGTTTAGTTCTCACCTTTGGATACTTGGCCACAACAGAAGCTTTTTTTCCCACTTCCTCCTGGCGAATCTCCTCTGACACATCCTGGTCTCCCAAAAAGACATGCTGAGCCCCATTCTGGTAAACGATTTTAATATCAATGGCGTCGCACTTAGACTCCACCTCTGCCTGATTCTTTGGGTCAATTCCATTTTTCAAAAAATAGAGGGCCATAGACCGAAACATGGCACCTGTATCTACATATACAAAAGACATTTTCTTTGCTACTAGTTTTGCGATAGAACTCTTTCCTGCTCCTGCAGGTCCATCAATTGCTATATTCATTTTTATCCTCCTTTTATCCTTCCTCTAACTGGCCCGCCACATAGGCTGTGGACCAGGCAATTTGCAAGTTAAAGCCCCCGGTCAGGGCATCTAAATCCAAAATTTCACCGGCAAAATACAGGCCGGGAACCTGCTTGGATTCCATGGTAGATGGGTTGACATCCTTGACGGACACGCCACCCCGACTGATAATAGCCTCCTCAAGATTTCTCAGGCCTGTCAATGTCAGGCGAAAATCCTTCATAGCCATAAGCAGTCTCTGTCTGGCCTCCTTAGTCACCTGGTGAACCTTGTCTTGTCCCCCCAAGCCACTAACTTCAAGAATAACAGGAATCATGCTTTTTGGCAACAGGCCCCCCAGGGCATTGGTCAGGTTGGAATTCTGTCTCTCCTGAAAATCCCGGAGGATTCTGGCATCTAACTGCTCCTTGGTAAGAGCCGGCTTTAAGTCCACCGACAGGGTCAACGGGCCTTTTTTTAACTTGTCTCCCAAAAGGCTTGAGACCGAGAGAATTAAGGGGCCGCTGACGCCGTAATGGGCAAACAAGAGTTCTCCAAACTCCTTGTAGGAAGGCTTCTTTTTTCCCTTTTCGTAAATTGACAGGGAGATATTTTTCAGGGCCAGCCCCTGCATCCTCGCCGGCAGGTCTTCCTCCGTCAGCATGCCCACAAGTCCCGGCCTGACTTCCTTGATTTTATGGCCTAAGTCTTTTGCCCAGTTTATTCCATCTCCCGTGGAGCCGGTGGATGGGTAGGAACAGCCTCCCGTGGCCAAAAGGACCTTGCGGGCCGGAAGAACCTGGCCTCCCCTCAGGATCACTCCCTCGACGCCTTCCTCCCCGGTCTTTATGCCCGCCGCCTCAGTACTTAAGCGGACTTCAACCCCATTTTCCTCCAAACACCTTGCCAGGGTTTTGATTACATCCGAGGACTTGTCCGACTTGGGAAAAACCCTCTGTCCCCGCTCTATCTTTAGACGGAGGCCATGGTCTTCAAAAAAATCCATGGTGTCCTGGTTACTAAAACCATAAAAAGCACTATACAAAAACTTTTCATTGCTGACTACAGAGCCAAAAAGCTCTGATACATCGCAGGCGTTTGTCACATTACACCTGCCCTTGCCAGTAATGAAAAGCTTCTTTCCTAATTTTTCATTTTTTTCAATCAGGGTCACCTTCTTGCCCTTGGCAGCCGCCTGGATCGCAGCCATCATACCGGCAGGTCCCCCTCCTATCACAATCAAATCTCTCATATTATTTCCTTATTCCGAGGCGAAAACTTCATTGTAGCCAAAGGCCAGATTCTCGCTCACATACTTCTTTCCACTAGCCCTTATAATTACCTTTCGACAGTTCTCTGCATTGTCCAAAAGGCTGTTGGCATAGCACTCTAAAATGAGATTTTCCATTTCGGCTGTGCAACCCTTTACAGGCTTACCCTTTTTGTCAAAGGATAAAATCACAGTGTCCTTTCTCTGTATAATCTCATCAATAATAATTTCTTTATCATTAAGGTTGGCTGTCACAAGTTTTACCACTCGCTCCGCTGTCAGTTCCCCTTCCTTAGATACAGGATTTTGGACTGGAACAATAGCCAAGCTGTCCACGTCAATGGAATAGGTGGTAACGGTTTGAATAGCAGCCACGCTCACGGTTGGCGCCGCAGTAGTCACCGGAGGAATTACCTCCTCTTCCCGTTCACAGGCGTATAAAAGTGTGGTCATGACAATGAATAAAAGACAAATGATTTTTTTCAAAACAAACCCTCGTTTCCTTTTTAGTCAACGTCTTTCATCACATCTCTGTTTTTATAAATATAATCAACCAGAGAAATAATTGTCAGAATCACTGCCGCATAAATCATTACTGACTCAATTATGCGAAAAACAGGATGTTGAAACTGAACAATCAAAATGATAGACATAATCATCTGTACTACCGTTTTAACTTTTCCCCAGTAACTGGCGGCAATGGTGACTCCTCGCTCTGCAGCAATCAGGCGAAAACCACTGATTATAAACTCGCGGCTGATGATCACAATGACCACCCAAGCTGGCATTTGAGAAGGATTGATAACCAAAAAACAAATCAGGGCCGTACAGACTAAAAGCTTATCTGCCAAGGGGTCCATAAACTTACCAAAATTAGTGATTTGATTGTATTTTCTAGCCAAATAGCCGTCAAAGAAATCGGTGATACACGCCCCGCAAAACAGGATGAGTGCAAGATATTCGTGGTAGGGAATAGCTTGACACAGCATGGCCACTGCAAAAAGCGGAATCATGATAACTCTCATAATCGTCAATTTGTTCGGCACATTCATTAATAGTCGTCCTCCTCGTATGCAACAACTCCAATCAGGTCATATCCCTGGGCATCTGTGATTTTCAACCAAAGAAGGGTGCCAGAAACGATTTCCCCATCATATTCGAAAAAGACACAGCCATCAACTTCTGGTGCATCCCGGTAACTCCGCCCCACGTATACCCCCTCTTCCGGCAGGTATCCATCTACAATCACCTGGATTTTTTTTCCGATCATCTGGTCATTTTTTTCGAAAATGACATATTGCGAAGCTTCCATAATTTCATCTGCATATTGGCGTTTTTGCTCTTCTTCTAACTGGTCCTCATAGGCAAAGGCCGGAGTCCCCTCTTCTGGTGAATAGGGAAAAACTCCCAGTCGGTCCAGGGAAACCTCTCTTACAAATTCAAGGCACTCCTGGTGCATCTCTTCTGTCTCTCCTGGAAATCCGCTAATCAGGGTGGTTCTAAGAGCCACATCTGGCATATAGGAACGAATCCGTCCTATAATGTCAAGCAGGTCAGCCTTGGTGGTCTTTCTTCCCATTTTGCACAAAAGCTCATCGTTGCAATGCTGAATTGGAAGATCTAGATAATGGCATATTTTAGGTTCTTTTGCCATAGTCTCTAACAAGTCATCCGTTATTTCTTCTGGGTAGCAGTACATAATTCGCACCCATTGTATATCGGGAATTTCACATAACTTTGTCAAAAGCTCCGGAAGTTTCTTTTGGCCGTAGAGGTCTAAGCCATATACCGTAGTCTCCTGGGCTATGACGATTAATTCCTTGACCCCCCTGTCTGCCAACTTGCGGGCCTCTTCCAAAATTTCTTCCATGGGAACACTGCGATAATTTCCTCGCAGGTGAGGAATGATGCAATAGGTACAGCGCTTGCTGCAGCCCTCTGCAATCTTGAGATAGGAATAATGGGATCCGACCGTAGTTCCAAGCCGGTCCGTAAGATGTTCAGGAAGATAATTGAGTTCCTGCATCCTCTTGACACGGTGTTTTTCTAAAGTTTCATCCACCACCCGGACAATCTGGTCGTAGGCCGTTGTACCCACAACGGCATCCACCTCTTCCATTTCCTCGAGAATGTCATCCGCATATCTCTGAGCGAGACAGCCGGAAGCAATTAGAGACAGGCACTTCCCTGTCTTTTTGTATTCTGCCATTTCTAGGATCGTCTCAATACTCTCCTCTTTGGCATCCCCAATAAACCCACAGGTGTTGACTATAATAATCTCCGCCTGAGACGGGTCATCGGTAATTTCTATTCCTCTGGCACTCAAAAGCGCCAGCATTTTTTCACTGTCTACTAAGTTTTTGTCACAGCCTAAAGAAACGAAAAAAAGTCTCATACTTCCTGAATTCCTTTCGCTTCCACACAGTTATTCATTAGCATGGCAATAGTCATTGGACCAACTCCACCTGGCACAGGTGTAATGGCGGAGGCCACAGGCTCCACATCGGCAAAATCCACATCGCCGCAGAGTTTTCCGTCCTGACCTCTGTGGATTCCCACATCGATCACAACAGCACCCTCCTTGACAAAATCTTTATTGACAAATTTAGGTTTGCCAATGGCAACGATCAAAATGTCCGCCCTCTTGGCAACCTCCTTCAAGTTCTTCGTATGGCTGTGGCAAATGGTTACAGTGGCATTTTCTCTCAGCATCAAAAGAGCCATAGGCTTGCCCACAATAT
>JAILSA010000047.1 GCA_024697885.1 Eubacterium sp.
GCAAACGGCGGCAAGGTAATCTTCAGCGGAGCCAGTGCTGTTATCGAAGGAGCCGGTAAAACATTCAACCAGGTTGAATTCAGAGGGGCAGGTGCAACTGTAAACGGCGATAATACCTTCGGTGCGACAACCGTTTCTGCAAATACAACTTTCTCGGGCAGCAACACTTTTGCATCGTTTACAGATACAACTGCAGGAACAACCCTAACCTTTGGAGCAGGCTCAACTCAGAAGGTTACAGGAGCTTTTGTAATTACAGGCTCAGCCGAAAATCTTCTGACCCTTACTTCAAGCGACCCTGATTTGGACTGGACAATCAACTGTACGGGCGCAACTGATGTAATTTCAATTGAATACGTAAAGGTTCACGGCTCAAACAACACTTCAGCAAATTATTATCTTACTGCCAAATACAGTACGGATGACGGAAACAACACACGATGGCACTTTATCGGCCAGGCATACACATGGACCGGCGCAAGCAGTACAACCAATACTGAATGGAATGACCGCACAAACTGGAGCCCGACTTCGATTCCGGGAGAAGGCACAATCGTAACAATCCCTTCGGGAGTTGCTTCTTACCCTGTATTTACCCAGAAGGTTTCTATCGGTAACACGGCTTCTTACAACGGAACTTTGACTGTAGAAAGCGATGCCAGCCTTGATATGGCAGGCTGGGATTTTACAGTAAACACAATCACAAATGAAGGCCGTATCCGCCTTACAGGTACAGAAGTTATCAGCGGAACAAAGGTAAACCAGACTGACTCTGTAATTGAATACTACGGCACTTTAAGCGATTTAACAGTTGTAAATTCGGACAGTGCAGGCGGCTGGGGAACTTCTTTTGCAAAACTTGAATTTACTAACGGCGCAAACGGAACAATCACTCCGGACCTTACAGTCAGCCAGACAACACTTTTTGCAAACGGCTCTGCAAATTCAATTACCCTGAGCGGTGAAAACAGTTTTGGCGGCGACGTAACATTTAACGGCGCAGGCGACATCGAGCTTTCTGGCGAGAACATTTACGGTGGAATAGTTACAATTCGCTCCGGAGAAAACCTGATTCTCGAAGGAGATAATGCCGGCTTTACATTAACAAACGGTGCAATCTGCACTTCATTGAATATAAAATGTCCTGTAGTTTTGGGTTCCGTTACGACAACAGGCCCTCTTGCAGCAGAAACCCAGTATTATGAAGACGCAGTAACCTTAGCCTTTGACTCAACCTTTACAGGAACTTCAGGAGACCTTGTGCGCTTTGGAAGTACAGTTACCTGCGCCAACCACGATTTGAAAGTAAGCACTGCCGATGTTCTTTTTGAAGGGGATGTCAGTGCATGTAAGGTCTTGCGTGCAGAAGCAAATTCAAAAATTAAGGCAAACATTACTTCTTCAGGTACTCAGACTTACACTGGTGCCGTAACAATAGGTGCGGACGTAGTTTTACAATCAACTGCCAGCGACATTACTTTTGTTTCGGCCGTGGACGGAAGCGGAAACTTTACTGTTGATGCCACAAAAATCTACTTTAATGGAACCGGTACAGTTCAGGGAATTGACGGTACTTTAACCTTTAATGCAGACGAATATATTGAATTAAAAGGCGCTGACTACATAACAAGCGGAACCCAGACAATGACTGCCGGAAACGGCGTTAAACTCGTCTCTACAGGCGACGGAACATGGACAGCCGGAACTGCAAAAATCATTCTTTCCGGCACAGACCTCTTTGCTGACTCTGACGGAATTACAACTGTCCTCGGCTGTGACCTTGACTGCAGGAACTTCTATTTCTACCGCGGAACTTTATCCGTTGCAGGAATTACAATTACTACAGGCGGCGACTTTGCTGTATGGGGCTCTGCTTACAGCGCAGACGACCCGCGCTACAACGGCACTGATACCCGCTTTGCATTCTGGGGACTTGCTGATTTGGTTTACCAGCCGGTATCTTTTTCTGCCGCATTTGATTCAATCAGCGGAACAAGCTTTGTCGTAGGCTCTCAGGCTGCTCCTGCAAACTTCTATGTAAACGGTGCCGGCCTTGAAGCAGATTCTAACGGGCTCAGCATAAAGATTGCTGACAGCCCAGAAAGCGGTCCTGTATTCAACTCAACGGCGGCGGTAACAGAAAAACAGTGGGGTTTACCGTATGCTGTATTGTTTAACTCGACTGTGGCAAACACAAATGTAACATCTCACTCAGGCTCAGCTTATCTTGCCGCCGCAGAAGG
>JAILSA010000134.1 GCA_024697885.1 Eubacterium sp.
CCAGGATGGTAAGGACCATAAGAAAAATATACCTGGGTTCTCCCCAGGCATAAAATATTAGGCTGACCAAAAGGAGCCAGAGATTTCTCAGGCTCCTTGGCAGGATATAATATAGCCCCACCGTCAGAGGCATAAAAATACACAAGAATAAAATACTGCTAAAAACCATGTTTTAACCCTCTTTTGTCTCGTTCATAAAAACAGTTTTCATCTCATTGTAGTGGTTGCAAATAACTAGGCATACATAATTTCCCTGGAAGGCAATCTGGGCCTTTTCCACACGGGGAACCTCCTCTTCCTTGTAGGAAGCAAAGGTGTTTTTCCTCTTCTCAATGTGCTTGGACAGAGAACTTTTCAGCTCGTCTACCCCTGCCTGGTCCTTCATGTGAACCAGGAGAATCTCGTCGGCGTAGCCTTCTGCGGAATAGGAGAGGCAGAACTTGTCCACCTTCTCATAATCAATATCTGACACGGCAGAAAAAAGCTGGGCTGCATTTTCCTCGGCGCTTGAGGCGCTTCTCATGTCCGGAAGCTCCGTCTCCGCCGCCAGCATTTTGTCCATAATGGCCTGAAGGGCCTCCTGGGTCACCTCCTGGCTCTCCTCCTGCTTGCCACAGGCACTCAGGCATGAAATCACCATAAGACAGGCCAAAAGCCCTGCCAAAAATCTTTTTTTCACCATTTTTTTCATAAAACTCATCCTCTCTAGTCCAATTTAATTCCCTTGAGAAGGCCTGCCAGAGATGTGGTAGCTCCCTCCTCATCGTGGTATTCCATGGAAATTTCTTCCTCTTCTTCTAGCTCAGGAGCTATGTCCTCTGCCTCCTTCATACTCAGGCGGATTTTGCCCTCCTCAATGTCTAGGACCTTGACCTTAACCCTCTGTCCCAGTTTCACCACCTCATTTGGCGAGTGCAAAAACTTATTACAAATCTGGGAGATGTGAACCAGGCCTGTCAGCCCATCTCCTATATTGACAAAGCAGCCATAGGACTCAATTCGGTCAATGACTCCCTCTGTCACAAAGCCCTTCTGCAGGGCATTTAACTTCTTCTCATGTTCTTTCTCCGCCTGGATTTTCAAAATCTCCTTGGCAGATAAAACCAACTTGTTCTTGTCTGGGTCCACGGTAATTGGCACAAGCTCCAGGGTCTTGCCCACAAAGTCGTCCACATTTTCCACGTATTCCAGGGCCAGTTGAGAGGCTGGCACAAAACCCCGAATTCCCTCTACATAAACCACTACACCTGCATTTACGCTGGTGAGCACCTTGGCCTTGTAGGTCTTTTTATCCTCTAGGGCCAGGGCCAAAAGGTCCCAAGCCTCCTCTGTCTTTGCCTGTTTTAGGGACAGTAAAACCCTGCCCTTGCCGTCGTCGGAATCCAGAACAATGGCGGAGATGTCATCCCCTGTTCGAATCTGGTCCATGGCATGAAAACTAGGGTCGTCGCTGTACTCTCCCTGGGGAATCACTCCCTGGGCGAAGGAATTTAGGTCCACAATTACCTCTTCCTCCTCAACACTGACTACCTTTCCCCTAATCTTATCCCCCTGGTTAAAACTTCTGAGGGAGGCATTAATCTCCTCCTCAAAATCTGCCATAGACGGAATTTTTTCTTCACTCATCTCTCTGCTACCTCCTTCTTTCAAGTGCATCTGCCAGTGCGGCAAACTCCTGAAGTCCCAGCTTCTCCCCCCGAATGCTTGGGGACAGGCCCACTGACTCAATCGCCTTTCCCACCTGGTCCTTGCTGTAAGGCAGGAGGCTACTGTTTGTCAGGCCGTTTTGCAGGGTTTTTCTCCTCTGGTTAAAGGAGGCCCGAATAAGCTGAAACATTAATTTTTCGTTGTTGACCTGGATTGGCTTGGCATTTAGACAGTCCAAATGAATGACTGCGCTTCCCACCTTTGGCCTTGGCATAAAGCAATTGGCCGGCACATGAACTGCCACATAGGGCTTAGAATAGTACTGGACTGCCAGGGACAGAGCCCCGTAATCCTTGGTTCCAGGCCCCGCCTTCATCCGGTCTGCCACCTCCTCCTGAACCATAACTGTCACGCTGGCCAGGGGCACATGGGACTCAAAAAGTTCCATAATAATAGGTGTTGTAATATAGTAAGGCAAATTGGCCACTACCTTAATGGGCTTGCCTTGGTTGTAGCGGTCTGCAATGGCCTGGATATCCTGTTTCAAAATATCCCCCTCTAGGACCTCCACATTGTCATAGTCCGCCAGGGTCTCCTGTAAAATAGGAATGAGGTTGTGGTCAATCTCCACAGCCAAAACCTGTCTGGCCGCCTCGCTGAGATACTGGGTCATGGTGCCAATTCCCGGACCAATCTC
>JAILSA010000053.1 GCA_024697885.1 Eubacterium sp.
GGTTATCGGGTGACTCCACCGGGAAAAAACTACGGAGAGGAGTCGTGATGAAAATGAAGATTTTGCGTTTGGTTTTGATTCTATTAGTTGTCTTAGGGGGAGTGGGATTGTTTTTGCCATATCAGTCTCGCAGCGGAGAAATCAGACAGAACATGTTAGAGGATCCGGATGAAATTTACATTCAGGAAATCGACATGACCAATGAGGATGCCGTGGATTTGTCCATCTTTGAAAATTTCAAGATTTTTAAGTATATGTACAGTTTTGCTGATGAAATGGGCGGAGATGCCGACTGGTACAAGGGGGAAGCCATAATTAACATAGTTTTTGATGGAGCCCTGGTTCTATCCCTAATCTTTATGCTGATTTTTGCCCTGTCGGGAAAGTATATCGGACTGATTGTTTTTGACATTATCATGATCATCAGTACCCGACTTATGAATGCGGACTTAGTCAGCAGAGGGATTCTCCCGGACAACGACTACAGCTACGGAATTTCCTTTTATCTCTACCTGATCATCGGAGTGGCGATTTTTGTGATTTCCATAATCAGTAAGGTGTTATCAGCCAAGGCAAACAAGGGAGGTGTTGACTATGAATCCTAAGAAGAAGCCATTTTTTTTGAGACCAGGATTTATTGTTTTTGCAATTATTGTAGTGGGAGTTGTGGCTCTCTTTAAGTACCTGGATGTGAAAAAGGCGGAGAAGGAGCTTGAGGCCAGAAAGTATGACCAGGAAGTCTGGGAGCAGATCCAGGCTGATGCGGAGTCCGAGGAAGCAGAGGATGCGGACGAGGAGTCCCAGGATGAGGAATCTCAGGAGGCCAAGGACAAGGATTCTGAGGACAAGGATTCTGAGGATAAGAAAGCCGAAGAAAAGAAGTCCGAGGAAAAGAAGGAGTCCACCGGCATTGACAAGAAGTTCAAAAAGGCCACGGACGACTATGAGAAATTCATGAATGACTACATTAAGTTTATGAAAAAGTACAAAAACGCAGACCAGACAGATGTTATGGACATGATGGATGACTACACGGATTATGTAAAAAAGTATGCCAAGGTGAATAAGAGCTTTAAGAAGTGGAAGAAAAAGGATTTGAACGAAGAAGAACTTGAGTACTATCTGGATGTGCAGAATCGAGTGAGCAAGAAGCTTTTAAAGGCTAGTTTGTAGTAGGAAAATTTGATATGGAAAAATCTAGCCCTCAGGGATCTGGGGGCTAGTTCTTTTGGGGCAATATTGACTTTTGGAGCCAACAGGAATATAATTATACTCGTAAGATAGTAAATCGTAAGATAGTAAATTGCAAAAAGATTTTATGGAGGTTGTTATGTTCTATTGTAGAAATGAAGAACTTTGTAAATTAAATAGACGATATGATGACGGGAATTTTGAATGTATCATCATATACGGAAGGCGTCGTGTAGGCAAGACAACTATTATTAATGAGTTTTGCAAGGATAAACCTACGGTATTCTTTTCTGCTCTTTTAGATGGAACTATTAGGGAAAATCTAAGGACTCTTTCTAGGGCAATTTATGCTTATAAAGAGCCTGATACTACGAAAGCACCGGAATATGATTCCTTTGACAGTGCTCTGGATGAGATTACCCGACTGGCAGAAAAAGAGCGAATTGTTTTTGTTATAGATGAATATCCTTATTTGGCAAAGGCTGATCCGTCAATCTCGTCAAGATTACAGCATCTGATTGACCACACCTGGAAGGATAGCAAGTTGTATCTGATTTTATGTGGCTCATCTATGAGTTTTATGGAAAACCAGGTACTGGGATATCAGAGTCCCTTGTATGGCAGAAGAACGGGACAGTTTAAGATTGAACCCCTTGCTTATAAGGAGACGGCAGTGTTTAATCCAGACTTAGATCACGTCACAAATTCTTTTGTGTATGGGGTGACGGGTGGGGTTCCCCACTATATCAACAGGTTGAATGTTCAGGGAAACCTTGATCATGCCTTGATAGAGAATTTTTTTGATCGCTCTGCGTATCTGTTTGAAGAGCCGTCAAATCTGCTAAAGCAGGAACTCAGAGAACCTGCTGTATATAACTCGGTGCTCACAGCAATAGCAGAAGGTGCTTCTCGAATGAATGAGATTAGCACAAAAACTGGAATAGGAAGCGGACCGTGCTCTAAGTATTTAAGCGTACTCATAAATTTGGGTATAATAAAAAAAGAGACACCTATGACTGAGAAGCCTGGTAAGAAAACCATATATAGCATTGCAGATCCCTTCTTTCGTTTTTGGTATCGTTTTGTGCCTAATAATATGACACCGATTGTATCTGGCAGAATGGAAAAAGTCTACGATAAAGCCGTTCGTGCACATATGAACGATTATATGGGATTGATCTTTGAAAAAATGTGCAGCGACTATTTGCTTTATTATGCTGAAGAGCAAGATTTTCAAATCGTAGATGTTGGACAATGGTGGGGAACTGATTCGACAGAAAAGAAGCAGATTCAGATTGATTTAGTAGGCAGTACGGATCATAAAAATGAATACCTGATTGGTTCCTGTAAATTTAGAAATGAGGCAATCGGCGTAGATGAATTGGAACTTCTGAAAAGGTATGCTGCGGTATTTGGAAAAGGTAAGGTGTATCATTACTATATCTTTTCAAAAGGTGGATTTACTGAGAACCTAAAGGACTTAGGTGACAAAGGCGAAGTGGAACTGATTACATTAGAGGACATGTATTATCGTAATGAAAAAAAGGAGGCTCGATTACTTTTCACCTAATTTTGACATTTTTCCTCTTTTGGATTTTACATTGGCCCTCTAAACTACTAAATGATAAGTCTTATCAGTAAAAACAATTCGTAAAAAACAGAAGGAGCGAAAGAAATGAAGAAAAGATGGATACGGGCCTTAGCATTGGCTATGGCTACTACAGCCACATTAAATCCTATGAATGCTCTGGCCTATGGAGAGACCAGTGACAAGAGTACATTGATTTCAGACACACAGAATATTTCAGACTACAACACTTGGAAAAATACCGTTTGGAACATCACAGATGAGGAAGGTAATCTCAAGAGAGAGGGCCAGGCCTACGACTCAGGTAAGGTTATTTTGACACCGGGAAAGACAGAGAAGGATTTGGGTTTTGCCTGGTACAGTGAGAGCAAGGGTAAGCCTGCTGTAAAAATCGGAAAGAAAGAGGATTTAAGCGATGCCAAGACCGTAGAGGGTGAGGCAACCGATATAAACCGCGCCAACAGAAAAATCACTTATAAGGCCTCTAACATGGTCAGTGTAAACAACTATTTTGAAGAAAATACTACCTACTACTATGCATACACTGACGATTTGGCAGGTGGAAAGTGGAGTCAGACCTTTTCCTATACAAGCAGAGATGCCAGCAAATTCCAGACTGTTTTGGTGGGAGATCCACAGGTCGGAGCTTCTGGCCGCACGGGACAGGGAACGGATGATGACATCAACATTGCAGTGGATACCTACAACTGGAATAAGACGGTAGAGCAGATGAAAATAACAGCGCCAAATGCAAGTTTTATCTTGTCTGCAGGAGACCAGGTGGACTATTCTGGCAATGACGAGACAGACACAGGAAATGTGCGGGAGAGTGAGTACGCAGGATTTATTTATCCTGACCTTCTGAGAAATGTGCCACTTGCCACAACCATTGGAAACCACGAGAGCAAGGGTACTGATTATCAGTATCACTACAACAACCCAACCTAACAGGCAGGGAACTCTTTAACTCGGGAATTAATATTGGAAAAGATATGATGGGAACCATGTCAAACACCCTGATTCTGGCCTTCGTGGGAGGAGCCATAAACACCATGATTTTGATCTATGCCTACAGCATGCCTTATCTGCAGATTATCAATATGTATGCCATAGGTATTGAGGTGATTCGGGGAATATCTGGAACTCTTGGTATTGTTCTCACCGTTCCCCTGGTGTCAGGAATTGCGGCTAGGGTTTACGGTGCAAAAGAGTCTCAAATTCAGGACTTTTAAAATGCACACACTGTGCAGCCAATAAAGGCGAGTCAAAAAAATGCAGATATCCGCAAAAATTTCACGAACATCATTGACTTATAAGAGGAGAAAATGCTATATTACACATGAAATAATTGCGGATAACCGCAAATAAATCATGTGAGGTGTTTGGATGTATCCGAGGGAACAGTATTTGAAAGAGATCATCTCAAAGAAAGATAACGGACGTATTAAGATCATTACG
>JAILSA010000177.1 GCA_024697885.1 Eubacterium sp.
AAGTCCCTCTGCAATGCCACCTTCTGGGCTGGCGAGAGGGAGGGGATTCTCTACCGCAAGCAGTTCTTTGATTACAACACAAGAATCGACTACCACTGGATGCAGTCCCTCTTTTTGGCTGACTTCCCAGTGCCACTTGGCCTGATTCGTGTAGACAAGTTAAAACTCTTCCGTCGCCCTGTTGTTTTGACCCTGGGTTCCTATGGCTTCCCGGATAACGGCACGGAAATCATTACCGAGGAAGAGGGTGACTTCAAGGCGATCATCCTTAAGGGCAAGGATTCCCTGGGAAATGCAAAGCAGATGGCCATGACTATTTTTGCCGGGTTTAGCGGAATTCATGTGACCAAGTCAGAGGGAACCAATCCGGACAGTCAAAAGTCCATGGTAATCTTTGGAGAGGCTGCCCTCAACAAGCAGTACGGCGGCGCAGAGCCATATATCTACATCTCACAGGTGATTACCAAGAATGGCTGTGAGGAAGATTTTACCAGGGAGGAATTGTTCCCAATCTCCAAGGTGATTTATACCGATGGCATCAGCGGTGCCTTCGGCCCTGTTACTCTTGAAATGAGAGATGGCAGTCAGCGAGTTGTGGACTACCAGGAGATGGAAGGAAATATTATGCTGTGATATACAGGTTAGATTTCCTCGATTTCCAATTCGTCCATAATCTTAAAGGCCTTACCCATGGTTTCGATCATCTGGTCCTCACCCAGGTCCTTTAACTTGTGGAGTTCTTCCTCCACACGGTCGTTTTGGTCCGGCTTGATTTTTTGATCAATTAAATAGGAAATAGTGATCCAGACCTCCTCTGGCATGTCCAGAGCGTGGTCTGGGTCTGTTTTCATTTTTTCGCGAACCATTTTTACGTATTTGTTGTAGTATTCTTCGTAAATCATAGTTTTTTTCTCCTTTTTCAAAAAAGATAGTACAAGGGTAACATATTCTTTATGAGAGGGCAACACACTTAGAAGTCTAACCCAAAAATTTCCCTTGTGTGGCCGTGACAAGTGCGTTATAATGGCACTGTATGTCAAATCTAAGGGATAGGATTTGACCATTAGAAACTCGTAGTTGCTAGTTTTTTTTCTAGGGGGTATTTGGCAATGTATGAGGTGAATTTACCGGAGATTATAATTGTAAATCTCATTGGTATTATGCTCATGATAGGAGTTATGCCACATGAATTTCTTCATATGGAAAAAAGTCGTGAGGAAAAGATGCTGATTGTTTTATCCGTCTGTAATCTGATATCTTGTATGGCAGAACCACTGGTTTTTATTGTGGATGGCAGGGGAGAGCCGGGACTTTTTGCCCTGAACCAGATTTTTAACTTTTGGCTCTACCTGTCCAATATCATTATCAGCCCGCTTTGGATCAGCGCCATTGAGTACCACTTAAATGGCAAAAATTCCAAGAGGCTGGCCTGTTTTATGTATACCATCTGTGGCCTGGGCCTGATAGGCCTTGTGATCAACCTTTTTCAACCATTTCTCTACTGGTTTGATGAGAATCACCGCTATGTCAGAGGGGATTGGTTCTTTGTCTACACTGGTCTCAGTGGTGTCTTTATTGTCATTGGTCTGGTCCTGTATGGTTTGGGAAGAATTCGGGGAGGAGCCTTTAAGTTCTATCCCGTATTTCAATTTTTCCTTCCTGTTATTGTCTGCATGGGAATCCAGAGCGCAGGCTACGGCGTCTCCACCTTCTGGTGCGGTATTGCCGTGGGAATTACGGTTATGTCCATGTCCATCCAGAGGGAAAACCTCTTTAAGGACAAGCTGACAGGCCTTTACAATCGCTACTATCTAGATAAGCTTGAGGTGGAAAAAAGGAACCAGAGAGAATTTTGCATGATGATGATTGACATGAATGACTTCAAGCAGATTAACGATGACTTCGGCCATTTGACAGGGGATCAGGCCCTGGTGGATATGGCTGGTATTCTTCGTGGAAGTGTGGCCAACCGCGGTACGGTTATTCGCTATGCGGGTGATGAGTTTGTGGCCCTGATCAACCTGGCTACCCAGGAGGAGGCAGAGGCTTTCAACGAGGAACTTCAGACCAATATTAAGGAATTTAATAAGAAAAACAACAGACAATACAAGCTGTCCGCCTCCTCGGGCTATGGAATTTTTGACCTGCAAAAAATTTCCATGGATGAAATCGTGGAAATGGTGGACCGCAAAATGTATGAAAATAAGGAACAGTATTACATTAACCACGATCGAAGGAGAAAGTAGATGTATCAAGTCATAGCAAAGGATGGAAGGGCAAAGAGCGGACGCCTTGAGACCCCTCATGGAGCCATTGAGACCCCGGTTTTTATGAATGTGGGAACGGTGGCTGCCATTAAGGGAGCTGTGTCCAGCATGGATTTACATGAGATCAAGACTCAGGTGGAACTGTCCAATACCTATCATTTGCATGTGCGTCCCGGGGACAAGGTGATCAGCCAGCTAGGTGGACTCCACAAGTTTATGAACTGGGACAAACCTATTTTGACTGACTCCGGCGGCTTCCAGGTTTTTTCCCTGGCGGGACTAAGAAAAATCAAAGAGGAGGGAGTTTATTTTAACTCCCATGTAGATGGAAGAAAGATTTTTATGGGACCAGAGGAGAGCATGCAGATTCAGTCCAATCTGGGATCCACCATTGCTATGGCCTTTGACGAGTGCCCACCTCATCCGGCCACCAGGGAATATATGCAGGCCTCGGTGGACAGGACCACCCGCTGGTTAGAGCGCTGCAAGACGGAGATGGACAGGCTGAACAGTCTGCCAGATACCATTAATCCCAAGCAGATGCTTTTTGGCATCAACCAGGGTGGAACTTTTGAGGACATTCGCATTGAGCACGCCAAGAGAATCCGGGAGATGGATTTGGACGGTTATGCCCTGGGGGGCTTGGCTGTAGGCGAGAGCCATGAGGACATGTATCGGATTTTGGATGTCACCGTGCCTTACCTGCCAGAGGACAAGCCAGTCTACCTTATGGGTGTGGGAACTCCTCAGAATATTTTGGAGAGCGTGGAGCGCGGCGTGGACTTTTTTGACTGTGTTTATCCAGCCAGAAATGGAAGACACGGCCATGCCTATACCAACTACGGCAAGCTCAATCTCAGTAATGCCCGCTTTGAGTTAGATGACAGGCCAATTGAAGAGGGTTGCCAGTGCCCAGCCTGCCGCCATTACAGCAGAGCCTACATCCGACATTTGCTCAAGGCCAAGGAAATGTTGGGCCTTCGATTATTAGTCTTGCATAATTTATATTTTTATAATACAATGATGGAGGAAATTCGCCAGGCGATCCGTGAGGGACGCTTTGCGGAATATAAAAAAGAAAAGCTGAGCAGGATGGAATCTGGCTTGGCCGACAATTAGGAGGAAACAAAAATGCCACAGGGTTCAGGTTCATGGTTAATGATACTGATTTATGTCGTAATCATTGGAGGATTTTATCTGATTGCAATCCGTCCACAGAAGAAGAGAGAAAAAGAGCATCAGGCTTTGATTGCCAGCCTTGCTGTAGGAGATAGCATCTTGACTACCAGCGGTTTTTATGGCGTGGTAATCGATATGACAGATGATATCGTTATTGTGGAGTTCGGCAACAACAAAAACTGCCGTATTCCAATGCAGAGAAATGCCATTGTAGAAGTTGACAAGGGCGAGACAGAGTAAGAAAAAAATGGGAAGCGCGCCTGCTTAGTCGGTGCGCTTCTTTTTATAAGGAGAGGGAAAATGAAGAAAAAAATGTTGGCGGAGTTTGAAAAAATCTACGGGGACAGTCAGGGGGCCAAGGTCTATTTTGCCCCGGGCCGGGTGAATCTCATAGGAGAGCATATTGATTACAATGGAGGCTATGTCCTGCCCTGCGCCCTGACCCTGGGAACCTACGGGGCCGCTCGCAAAAGGGAAGACCAAAAGATTCGCATGGCCTCCCTTAATATAGAAAATTCCCTGGTGGAGTTGGATTTGAATCAGATTGAGCCAGGGCCTCAGGGGGACTGGACCAATTATGTAAAGGGAGTAGTGGCTGGAATTAGGGCTCGTGGATTTGAGCTTGAGTCAGGGCTTGACCTCTTATTTTTCGGTGATCTTCCCGGCGGGGCAGGCCTGTCCTCCTCTGCTTCCCTTGAGGTTTTGACAGGATTTATTTTGCGGGATATTTTTGCCCTGGACCTGACCAATGTGGACTTGGCTCTCATAGGCCAGGAGGCGGAGCACAATTACTGCGGAGTTAACTGCGGCATTATGGACCAGTTTGCTGTGGCCATGGGCCAGAAGGACCAGGCTATTTACCTAAATACGGCGGACCTTTCCTACCAGTATGTGCCCGCCAAGTTAGAGGGCTACAAGTTGGTTTTGACCAACAGCAAGGCGAAACATTCTCTGGCAGATTCAGCCTACAACGAGAGAAGAAAAGAGTGTCAAATGGCTCTCAAGGACTTGCAGGTGGTTATGGGGATTGAGGAACTTTGCCAGTTAGACCCAGAAACCTTTGAGACCTACGGCAAGGCCATTAAGGAGGAAGAGGCCTATCTGAGAGCCCGCCACGCGGTGGGGGAAAATGCCAGGACCAAGGAGGCGGTCAAGTGCCTGAGCCAGGGCAGACTAGAGGATTTTGGAAAGCTTCTAAATGCCTCTCACAAGTCTCTCTCCGAGGACTACCAGGTGACCGGCGAGATCATGGACGCCCTGGCAGAAGCGGGGCAAAAGCAGGAGGGAGTTTTGGGCTCTCGCATTACAGGAGGCGGCTTTGGAGGCTGCACCGTCAGCCTGGTTAAGGACCAGTGCATTCCGGCTTTTCAGGAAAATGTAGCAAGGGAATATGAGGAAAAAACAGGTCTAAAAGCAGACTTTTATGTGGTTGAAATTGGTGGCGGACCTGTGGTATATTAATAGATGTAGTTTTTTCCGGGTGAGAGAAGAGAATGGCCTGGATTTAAGAAAGGAATTCTATGAAAATTTTAGTGACAGGAGGAACCGGATATATCGGTTCTCACACCTGCGTAGAGCTCTTGCAAAAGGGCTACGAGGTGGTAGTATTTGACAACCTCTTCAATTCCAAAATCGATGTAGTTGACAAGATTGAAGAGATTACAGGGAAGAAAATTAAGTTTTACAAGGCGGACATGCTGGACAAGGAAAGCATGCGACCTGTCTTCGAGGAAAACAAGTTCGATGCCGTCATTCACTTTGCCGGTCTTAAGGCGGTGGGTGAGTCTGTGGCCAAGCCACTTTGGTATTATCAGAACAATATAGCAGGAACTCTTAACCTGTGTGAGCTCATGAACGAGTACAACTGCAAGAGGATTATTTTTAGCTCCTCTGCCACGGTATATGGCTCACCAAAGACGGTTCCCATTACAGAGGATTTTCCTTTGAGTACCACAAACCCATATGGCAGCACCAAGCTGATGCTTGAAGGAATTCTCTCAGATTTCTGTGTGCCAGACCCTGAGTGGAGCGTGGTTTTACTCCGCTACTTCAACCCAATTGGGGCCCATGAGAGCGGACTTTTGGGAGAGAGCCCAAACGGCATCCCAAATAACCTGATGCCATACATTATGCAGGTGGCAGTGGGCAAGCTTCCAGAGCTGGGAGTTTTTGGAAATGATTATGATACACCGGACGGAACCGGAGTCAGGGACTACATCCATGTAGTGGATTTGGCCAAGGGTCACGTCAATGCTGTGGAGAAGGTTACTTCCACAGAGGGTGTCAACATATACAACCTGGGAACAGGAAAGGGATACAGCGTTTTGGATATTGTCAAGGCTTTCGAGGAGGCCAACGGTGTCAAGATTCCATATTCCATCAAGCCAAGAAGAGCCGGCGACATCGCCATCTGCTATGCAGATCCAAAGAAGGCTAGGGAAGAACTTGGCTGGGAAGCAAAGTATGACTTAGAGAGAATGTGTCAGGATTCCTGGCGCTTTGCCCAGAACTTCAAAAATGAAAAATAAAAAAGAAAAAGCACAGGCAGTGTAAGGAGGAAAATTTTAATGAGCAAAAGTGTGATTGAAAGTGGAAAAGCAGTATTGGGTATTGAGTTTGGTTCAACTCGTATTAAGGCAGTTTTGGTTGATGACAAGAATAAGCCAATTGCCCAGGGAGACCACGAGTGGGAGAACCAGTTGGTAGACGGTATCTGGACCTACAGCATCGATATGATCTGGAACGGACTTCAGGATGCCTACAAGAAAATGACTGAGGATGTTCAGAAGCAGTATGGTGTTAAGGTTGAGAAGCTGGCAGCTCTTGGCTTCAGTGCTATGATGCACGGTTACATGGCTTTTGGTGCAGACGATGAGATTTTGGTTCCATTCCGCACCTGGAGAAATGCCATTACAGAAGAGGCTTCTGACAAACTTACTAAACTCTTTAACTTCAACATTCCACAGAGATGGAGTATCGCTCATCTCTATCAGGCAATTTTGAACGGTGAGGACCATGTAAAAGATATTAAATTCCAGACAACCCTGGCTGGTTATATCCACTGGAAACTCACAGGCAAAAAGGTTTTGGGTGTCGGCGAGGCATCTGGTATGTTCCCAATCGACAGCGCCACAGGTCAGTACGACGCCGCTATGGTTGAGAAATTTGACAAGGAAATCGATGGCAAATTCCCATGGAAACTTTTGGACATTTTCCCAGGAGTTTTGACTGCAGGAGAGAATGCAGGATGCTTGACTGAGGAGGGAGCTAAGCTCTTAGATCCAAGCGGAACACTTCAGGCAGGATGCCCACTTTGCCCACCAGAGGGTGATGCTGGTACAGGAATGGTTGCCACCAACAGCGTAGAGGTGAGGACAGGAAATGTATCTGCAGGTACTTCCGTATTCTCCATGGTAGTTATTGAGAAGCCACTTTCTAAGGTTTATCCAGAGCTTGACCTGGTTACTACTCCAGCAGGTGACGCGGTTGCCATGGTACACTGCAACAACTGTACTTCTGATTTGAATGCATGGGTTAACATCTTCAAGCAGTTCGCTGAGGCCTTTGGCATGGATGTTGACATGAATAAATTGTTTGGTACACTTTACAACAAGGCTATGGAGGGTGACGTTGACGGCGGAAACCTTTTGGCTTACAACTATATTTCCGGTGAGAACATTACTGGAATGGAGGAAGGACGTCCAATGTTTGTCCGCACTCCAAACAGCAAGTTCAACCTGGCAAACTTTATGAGAGTAAATCTTTACTCTGCACTTGCAACTCTGAAAATCGGTAACGACCTTCTCTTCAAAGAGGAAAAAGTGCCTGTAGACAAGCTTCTTGGACACGGCGGACTCTTTAAGACTAAGGGTGTTGGCCAGCAGATTTTGGCAGATGCCATGAACGCTCCAATCTCTGTTATGGAGACAGCTGGTGAAGGCGGTGCTTGGGGTATCGCAGTTTTGGCTGCCTACATGATTCAGAAGGCAGAGGGCGAGTCTCTGGCAGACTACCTCAACAACAAGGTGTTTGCAGGCCAGGAGGGCTCTGAGTTGGCTCCAAATCCGGAAGGCGTTAAGGGCTTTGATGAATTTATCGAGATTTACAAGGCTGGTCTTCCAATCCAGAGAGCTGCTATTGACTCTATGAAATTATAATCAAGAGGATCTTGAATAAGAAAAGATAACTGCGGGGCTGGAGCCAGACTTGGCGCCAGTCCCGCTTATTCTTAAGGAGAAGTTGAGATGAAAGTATTTTTAGTGGAGGACGAATTTATCGTCCGTGAGGGAATAAAAAATAATGTGGATTGGGCCGGCAATGGCTTTGAATTCTGTGGAGAGGCCAGCGATGGGGAATTGGCTTTTCCCATGATTAGCAATGAAAAACCGGATATTTTAATTACAGATATTCGCATGCCTTTTATGGATGGTCTGGAACTCAGCCGTATGGTTCGCAAGGAATTTCCAGAAATTAAAATTATTATATTGAGTGGTCATGAGGAGTTTGAGTACGCCAAGGCCGCCATTCAAATTGGGGTGGAGGAGTATCTCCTAAAACCTATTAACGGTGAGGAACTCCTTCAGGTGGTCAACCGGGTGGCGGAAAAAATTCGCCAGGAGAGGCAAAAACCTGCCGGTGGAGTTGAGGCCCTAAATGAGAGCGAGATTTTGGAAAATGAAAAGCGCCAGCTCTTTAACTCCCTGATTAACAGCGACAATTCCCTGGCAGACATGCTGGGGGCGGGCAAAAAATTAAATCTCAATTTAATGGCTGCCTGCTACAACATTTTGCTCTTCAAGCTCCAGAGAAATCACAAGGAGCAGGAATTTTCCCAGAGAATTGAGGAATTTTACGGAGATATTATTCGGTCCCTGGAACAATATGGTGACCGGGTGGCTATTTTTGACCGGGCCCCGGAGGGCAAGGTGGTCCTCTTTATGGGGGAGACTATCGAGGAAATTCAGGATACCATCAAGAATTTTCTCAAGGATTTTCAGGAGATTTTTTGTAATTACCAGGAGGTGTCCTATTTTGGCGCCATTGGAAAGCCGGTAATGCGCCTCAGTGAGATGAATCTATCCTACGAAATGGCCAGTCACGGTTTTTCCTACCGCTTTTTGACCGACCAAAATCAAATTGTGGACAGTGCCAACATTCAAAATCAGGAGGAGGGAAGCGAGAGTGTTTCCACCATGATTGGCAATGTGGAGGTTCAAAATCTGGACAAGCAAAAAATCGAGGGCTTCCTCAAGGGTGGAGAAATCGAGGAAATCGAATTTTTCGTGGAAGAATATATGAAAAATACGGGAGACGCGGGCAAAAATTCCCTGATTTTCCGCCAGTATATTGTGATGGACATGTATTTTGTGGCGGGAAATTTCCTGGCCCAGATTGCCAAGGGGGAGGAGAGTCAGCTAGGGGAGCCTTTTGCCTCTCCGGACCAGATGCAGGAAACCATTTCTTCCTACGAGTCCACGCTGGCCTATATCGCCGACCTCTTCCGCCAGGTTATGGAGGTGAGGGACCGCCAGACCACAGAGCACAATAGCGACATTGTGGAAAATGCCCGTCATTACATCAATGAAAATTATGGGGATGAGGAGTTGACCCTCAACAAGGTGGCATCCCAGGTCAATGTCAGTCCAAACCACCTATCTGCCATGTTTAGCCAGAGGATGGGACAGACCTTCGTCAAGTATCTGACGGATGTTCGCCTGACCAAGGCCAAGGAACTTCTCAAGTGCACTGCTATGCGGAGCAATGAGATCTGCGAGGCCATTGGTTACCGGGACCCTCACTATTTTTCTCACATTTTCAAGAAAAATGTGGGCTGCTCCCCTATGCAGTATCGTGAGGGAGGGGGAAAGGATTGAGTAAAAGGTTTACAAGGGCCAAGGACTACTACCGAGACCTGCCCATAACCCAGAAAATCACAGTGGGATTTTTGGCCATGCTGGTGCCTATTTTGATTTTGATGGCAGCCTGGTTTTACAACATGATTCAGAACAACAACTACTACAGCGATGCGGCCCAGACCACTTCCATGCTCAGCGACTTTGGTCTGGATTTTAAGAAAAACTACGACTACAAAATCTATCTGATTATTGTGGGCAACAAGACCTACTCCTCCCAGAATCCCATGAAGGACATAGACGAGGCCCGAAATATTTTGGACAATGTGGAGGATCACACCAAGAATCGCCAGAGTCAGGATTTGATTGACAACATGCAGCACAGTCTGGACAATTTGGAAAAATATACAAAAAAAATTCGCACCAATGTTTTGTCCGGCGGCTTCTACGATGCCAATCAGGAGATTTGGGAAAATGGTATCCAGTCCATTACCACTCTGATTCAGCAAAACATGCTAGAACTTCTTTACTATGAGAACTTAGACAGTACCCAGGTCTACGCCAGCATCGAGAGCCGCACCCTAAATATTGTGGCAATCAGTGTGGGCACCCTGGCTCTCATGTTCGTTTTTGCTGTGTTGATGATTACCTACATCCCTCGCACCATTACCAAACCGGTGAGGGAACTCAGTAAGGTGACGGAGCGAGTGGCAGGAGGAGATCTGACGGTCCGGTCCCACATTGAGCATGGGGTGGAACTCAAGGTCCTGTCAGAGTCCCTAAATATTATGATCGAGAAAATCAGCTCTCTGATTGAGAGGGTTAGGGAGGAGCAGATTCATCTGAGAGAGGCGGAGTTAGAGATTTTGCAGCTGCAGATCAACCCCCATTTTCTCTATAACACCCTGGATACCATTGTCTGGCTGGCAGAGGCCGGCAACGACGAGATGGTAGTGGACATGGTGGAAAAATTATCGGACTTTTTCCGGGCCACCCTGGGGGGAGGAAAGGAGTTAGTGACCCTGGAGGAGGAGAGCCGTCACATTGACAGTTACCTTCAGATTCAGAGGGTTCGCTACCAGGATATTTTGGAATACGAAATAAATCTTCCAGAGGAAATATCCCAGGTGCAGATTCCAAAGATTACCCTTCAGCCCCTGGTGGAAAATGCCCTTTATCACGGAATCAAATACAAGAGAGGCAAGGGGAAAATTTCAGTCTACGGCTACCAGCAGGAAGGGGAATGTGTTTTGGTGGTGGAGGATGACGGCAGGGGCATGAGCCCAGAAAAACTAGAGGAAATCCGAGGCAGGGTCCAGGCCCAGAAGGAAACGGAGAAGGAATCCTATGGACTCTATAATGTAAACGAGAGAATTCGCCTTCGATTTGGAAAAAAATACGGCCTGCGCTTTTTCAGCCAAATGGGGGAGGGAACCAAGGTGGAAGTTCACCTGCCTGTGAGGGATGCTGCCGTAAAAAAAACAACTAAAGCGTAAAAAAATATACCTTCACCATAAAATAAACAGGAAATGGACATGGACAAATAAAAAAATACAAAATAATCGCAAAAAAAAACATTTTTTTCATGTCTAAAGTTTGATATTATGATATCATAAAATTGAACGAACAAATTAAAGGAGGGTTTTTAATGAGAAAGAAATTGTTCAAAAAGATTTTGGCAGGTGCATTGACAGCCGTTATGGCATTTTCACTGACAGCCTGCGGAGGTGGAAGCACCTCAACTAGCAGCAGTGGTGGTTCAGATTCTTCAGCTGGAGGAACTGAGGCATCTAGTGGTCCAATCACCGTTGGATTCTCCCAGGTAGGAGCAGAGTCCGATTGGCGTACTGCGAACACAGAATCCATGAAATCAACCTTCTCCGAGGCAAATGGATATAAGTTGATTTTCGATGATGCTCAGCAGAAGCAGGAGAATCAGGTAGCTGCAATCCGTAACTTCATTCAGCAGGATGTAGACTACATCGTAGTTGCTCCTACAACAGAGAGTGGATGGGACACAGTACTTCAGGAAGCTAAAGACGCTGGAATCCCAGTTATCATCGTAGACCGTATGGTTGATGTTAAAGATGATTCCCTTTACACAGCTTGGGTTGGATCAAACTTCGAGTTGGAAGGTAAGAAAGCAGCAGCTTACATGAAGGCTTATGCAGAGGCTAAGGGCATTGATACTCCTAAGATTGTTGATATCCAGGGTACAATCGGTGCATCTGCACAGATCGGTCGTACAAATGGTTTGAAAGAAGCAGTAGATGCTAATGGTTGGAACCTTCTTGAGGCTACTTCCGGAGAGTTTACTGAGGCTAAAGGCCAGGAAGTTATGGAAGCAATGCTGAAGAAATACAAAGATGGCATTGATTTTGTATACTGCGAGAATGACAACGAGGCATTCGGTGCAATCAAGGCTATCGAGGCAGCTGGTTACAAGATCGGACAGGACAAAGGTCAGATGATCGTTTGCTCCTTCGATACTACACATGCAGGTTTGGATTCCGTATTGGAAGGAAAAATCACTTTGAACACAGAGTGTAACCCACTTCACGGACCTCGTGTTGAGTCCATCATCAAGCAGCTTGAGGCTGGACAGACACCTGACAAGACAGCTTATGTAGAAGAGGAAATCTTCGCAAAAGATGACACTGTTAAAGAGGTTGAGGTTGACGGTCAGACATATCCTGTAACAGTTGTAACTCAGGAAGTTATTGACGGACGTAAATACTAATTAGATACTTATAAACTTGCCAAGGGGTGTGTCATACAGCGTGCATTGTTAATGGCACACCCTTTTTTTGCCAAAAATTGCTTATTTTCAATTAATATGGAGGGGAAAAATGAGCGAAAATGTAATTCTGTCTATGACCAATAT
>JAILSA010000182.1 GCA_024697885.1 Eubacterium sp.
ACAAATTCAGGAAAGACTCCAGCGGATTACAGCATGGAGTTAAAAAATGTAAGCTACCGATATGAGGATGCCACAAGGAATGCGGTGAACAATGTCAGTATCCAGATTGGGGCCGGGGAGCATGTGGCCTTTGTAGGTCCATCTGGCTCTGGCAAAACCACTCTGGCAGAGCTCATGGTGAGATTTTTTGATGTGTCCAGTGGAGAGATCAAAATCGGAGGGGTAAATGTCAAGGACATACCTTCCAGGGAACTTATGAAGCGGGTTTCCTTTGTCTTCCAGGACAGCAAGCTCCTGAAAAAATCCATATTGGAGAATGTGCGCATGGCCAAGCCAGAGGCCAGCGAAGAGGAAGTGATGGAGGCTCTTAATAGGGCCCAGTGCAAGGACATCATTGACAAACTTCCAGATGGCATACATACGGTAATAGGGGAAAAAGGAACCTACCTCTCCGGTGGTGAGCAGCAGAGAATCACTATTGCGAGAGCTGTGCTAAAGGACGCACCTATTTTGATTTTGGACGAGGCCACAGCCTTTGCGGACCCAGACAATGAGACCAAGGTGCAGGCGGCCTTTGAGGAATTGGCCAAGGGCAAAACCATGGTTATGATTGCCCACCGCTTAAGTACAGTCATGAATGCAGACAGAATTTTTGTCATGAACGAAGGGGAGTGTGTGGAGACAGGAAGCCACCAGGAATTGATGGAGAAGGATGGCCTGTACAAGCGCATGTTCGACGAATATTCAAAATCAATTGAGTGGAAGGTAGGTGCCTAGAGATGATAGAAAGATTACAACATAAATACGCCCTGTCCAAACAGGGTGCAAGGGATCTAGTAAAGGCCTGCATCAGCGTGGCTGTCACCAACATTGCCCTTATGATGCCAGCGGGAGTTTTGTACACCCTTATGAATGACCTCTTTGAGGGAACTCTTACCAAGGACAGAATTCCTTTCTATGTGGTAGCATCTGTCCTGATACTGGCCCTCATTGCAGTGACAAATTACATTCAGTACAACGCAACCTTCCTTGCTACCTACAAGGAGAGTGGCGTGAGAAGAACAAACATAGCGGAGAAGCTTAGAAAACTTCCCCTCTCTTATTTTGGCAAGAAAAATGTGGCAGACCTTACCACCAATATTATGGGAGACTGTGCCCAGGTCGAGACGGCTTCAAGCCACTGGATTCCAGAGTTAATAGGAGCCCTGATCTCCGTTACCATAGTGGGCGTCAGCATGTTTTTTGCCTTTGATTGGAGAATGGTTTTGGCCAGCTTTTGGGTAATCCCTGTTTCGCTGATTATCGTCCTCACCTGCTCCGGTGCGGAAAAAAAGGCTGCCCGCAAAAACGCTGCCATCAACCTTGCCATGGTAGATGGCATCCAGGAATGTCTGGAGTCCATTCGTGACATTCGGGCCAACAATGCCCAGGAACGATATATGGGAGAACTGGAAGAAAAAATCAGAGATGTAGAAAAAAATTCTCTTTTTACAGAGATTAAAATGGCCATTTACGTCAACTCCGCAGCCATCATTCTAAAGCTTGGAATCGGAACCACAGCAGTGGTGGGAGGAATGCTTTTTGCCAGGGGGGAAATCAGTATTTTGACCTTTTTCCTCTTCCTCATGTTGGTTGCCAGATTGTACGACCCAATGCAGATTACCCTGCAAAACTTTGCGGCCATCATCGCCACAGAGGTTCAGTGCGAGCGCCTGGATGAGGTCCTCTCCACAGAGAATCAGACGGGTTCAGACCAGATGAAAAATCAGGGTTACGATATTGTTTTTGACCATGTAGGATTTGCCTATAGTCAGGGAGAGGACGTCCTTAAGGATGTGAGCTTTACAGCCAGGCAGGGAGAAGTGACAGCCCTGATCGGACCTTCCGGTGGAGGTAAAACTACCATCTCAAGGTTGGCTGCCAGATTCTGGGATATAAAGGAAGGCCGCATTACCCTGGGAGGGGAGGACATATCTAAGATTGATCCGGAGACCCTTCTCACCAACTATTCCATCGTTTTTCAGGATGTGACTCTTTTTAACAACACGGTGATGGAAAACATCCGCATTGGCCGAAGCGGGGCCACAGATGAGGAGGTTATGGAGGCTGCAAGGCTTGCCAACTGTCAGGACTTTGTAGAACTTTTGCCAGACAAATACCAGACCAACATCGGAGAGAATGGAAGCGAGTTGTCCGGTGGCGAGAGACAGAGAATCTCCATTGCCAGGGCCTTTTTGAAAGACGCCCCAATTATCCTTTTGGATGAGGCAACGGCATCGCTGGATGCGGAAAATGAAACTGCCATTCAGGAGGCTCTGTCCAGACTGATTAAGGACAAGACGGTAATCATCATCGCCCACCGAATGCGAACCATCGCCAATGCAGACCACATTGTGGTACTGAAGGATGGCGTGGTTGCAGAGGAGGGAAGTCCAGAAGAACTAGACAGCAGGGACAGCATCTATAGCCACATGAAAAAGCAGCAGTTGCTTTCCCAGGAGTGGAAGATGTGATTTTAACTCAGCAGGAATTTGTCTGCTGAAGCAGACCCGAATCCGGCGCGCAAGACTCGCGAGCGAGTCTTGACTTACAGATTACAGCATCCCACAGGATTTTTCAAAGAGAATCACAGCGATAGAAACTAATACTACCAAGGCGGACACGATAAACCCATGGAGCATGGGAGCGGGGCCCGCCTTTTTCATGTCCGTAAAACTGGTGTTAAGGCTACGTCCAAATATGTGGACCTCTTTTTGGGAGACTAAACTTTCATAATGGTTTTTAATATGATAAAATTAACCTATGGGGAGAGAACGGAGAGTATATAGGGGAGGTGAATCATGCCAAAATCCAATCTCAAAAAAGATTCAGAAGAAATTTTAATAGACACCATAGACGAGACCTACACCATTGAGGCCACTGATGTTATGACGGGTGATTCCAACAATCACCTCCAGCTCTACTACCAGCTGATCAACAGCATTCGAGCTGCGTCTAGCATTGACATTGTGGTTTCTTTTTTGATGGAATCCGGTGTGAAAATGCTCCTAAAGGAGTTGAAAAAAGCCATTGACCATGGTGTTCGCATCCGCCTTTTGACGGGAAACTATTTGGGCATTACCCAGCCCTCCGCCCTCTATCTGATTAAGCACAAGTTAGGGGACCTGGTGGACCTGAGATTTTACAATGAGAAGGGGAGGTCCTTTCATCCCAAGGCTTACATTTTTCACTATGAAAATTCCAGCGATATTTTTATTGGCTCTTCCAACATTTCAAGGAGTGCCCTTACCTCTGGCATCGAGTGGAACTACAGGTTGAACAGCCAGCGGGATGAAAAAAGTTACCAGGGTTTTCAAAAGACCTTCGACGACCTCTTTGAAAATCATTCCATCGTGCTTGATGATGA
>JAILSA010000193.1 GCA_024697885.1 Eubacterium sp.
CCTTGTCTCCTCCCTTGGTCAGGGTCAAAACCTTGTTGACAATGGTCAGATAGTAACCAGGATATTTGACACTTTCCAGGGAAATCGCCTCTTTTTCATTGGCCAATCCAGCCACATACTTAAAGGTCTGTCTCTTGGCAAAATCCTTGGTTCCCTTGCTGTCCTGAGATAGGGTCACACTGGACTTGGAGTTAGCGGTCAGATAGAGACCTGTTTTATTTTCCGACTGAATAGATATATAGTTTTCCTGGCTCTTGTTGGCCTTTCCAGCAGTCAATACCCACTCTCTGTCCTCCTGGTTTTTGCCATAGCCAGCTCCTACCTTAATGGAATTATAAGGATATTCTCCGTCAGAAGTGGAGTTGACAAAGTAGGTATGTCCTAATTTGGCCCCAGAGTTGGTATAAAAAACAGAGGTGGATCCATTCAGTCCTGATGTGGACTCCTGGAATTCATCAATACTTCCGTCCTCATTAAATTTCAGCTCCAGAATACAAGGGCTTCTGCGGTATCCATTTCCCGCAGGCAGGGCTCCGTTGTGGTGGACAAAATAGGTTTTTCCCTTAAAGTCAAACACTGCCATGTGGTTGGTGTTAGAGGTGGCCGTAGGTCTCATAATTATTTGCATTTTGGACCAGTCTCCAGACAAGAGGTCGTCTGTGGTAGCATAGGCCATGCGCTCTCTCCAGCCAGAGGCATAAAAGAGATAGTAATCTCCTGTGTAATTGCCCTTGGCATCCTGTCTGCGATAAATCCATGGGGCCTCCGTAAATCCCAGACCATTGCTGCGAAGTAAAATGTCCGCCTTGGACTTGTCACTGCCACAGGTGATTTTTCCATCCCCATTTAAATCCTTAATGCTTACCATGTCTTCCTCTAGTTCGCAGACATAGAGTCGGCTATTTCCCCAGGCCAGGTAGCGGTGCTCCACTCCGCTCTTGTCTGTCTCAATCCAAACCGTTGGGTCAATGTCATCCCAGTTGCTGGACTGCGGACTGGTATCTGTTCCCTTGACCAGGGGACTTCCTGAGTCCACAAAAGGTCCTGTTGGGCTATCTGACACTGCCACTCCGATGGACTGCTTGCCCTGGCTTGTGGCATCCCAGGTACAATAATAGAAGTAATACTTGTCCTTCTTGGCTGTCTTGTCGTAGTGTTTGGTCATCTGAGCGGCCCAGGCAGAGGAATTGGAACTGGCCCAGGAAATTGTGTCCTTGTTTTCCTTCATAATATAGCCTTCGTATTTCCAATCCTTCAAATCCTTGGTGGAATAGCAGATCCATCCGTCCATATTATAAATCTTTTGTCCCACCTGCTGGTCCGTGGACTTGTCGTGTCCCACGTAGAGATAAACTGTATCCCCATCTACCAGAACCGAAGGGTCGCCCCCATAGACCATATTGCCATCCGCATCAAAACCTGCCACAGGATTGGAGTAGTTACTCTTTTTGATATAAGAACTTACTCCCCCCTCTTGGGTGTCCGCAGCTAAACTTTGACCCTTGTACTGGCCCCAGCTGGTCAAAGTAACTGCCAGGGCCAGAGCTCCTGCCAGAGTTTTTTTCAAAGTTTTTTTCATTGTATTGTCACCTCATCTTTTTTTGATTATGTTTTGACATTTTAATCAATTAGAATTATAATTGATACATTAAAAATATGCAATACAAGGAGGCATTTTTTCATGAAAAAGACTATGAAAAAATTAGCTGGTCTCGCCTTATCTGGCGTCCTGACTTTGACTGCCACACTCAGTCCAAGCAGCAATTGGACCGCCATGACAGCACAGGCTGCCAGCACACCAAGCAGGGTTGCAGTACACGACCCTTCCATCGCAGTTGGCACAGATGGAACCTACTATGTATTTGGTTCCCACATGGCCACCGCATCATCTGAGGATCTGATTAACTGGACACAGATTAGTACAGATTATCAGAACAAGACCAACAATTCAGTCTACGGTAACATCACGAAAAATTTTGCCAAGCCATTTAGCTGGGCGGGAGAAAATGACATGGATTGCTCTGGCGGACACGCCATTTGGGCACCTGATGTCGTTTATAACGAAGACTATGTAAACACAGACGGAAGCAAGGGCGCTTACATGATGTATTTCTGTACCTCTTCCACTGCTGTTCGCTCTGTCATCGGATATGCTATTTCCGACAAAATCCAGGGTCCATATACCGTGGTTGATACCATTGTATACTCTGGTTTTTCCAAATCCGATGCCTATGACAGCGACGGCACAAAACAGAGCAAAATCAACAAGAACTACACCAATACCAACATCGACGAATTAATCGCAGATGGCACTTTGAAGGACGGAGTCAACAGCAAGTGGTTCAGCGGTTCCTCTGGTTTTAACAACACCCTCTATCCAAATGCCATCGACCCTAACATTTTCCGCGACACAGAAGGTAGAATGTGGATGTCCTACGGATCCTGGTCCGGCGGAATTTACATCTTAGAGTTGGATCCTGCCACTGGTAAGGCTATTTATCCTGGCAAAAGTTCCACCTCCTCTGACGGACACATGGTAGATGAGTACTTCGGAACCAAGATTGCGGGAGGATTTAGAAAATCTGGAGAGGCTCCATATATCCTCTATGACAAGGAAAGCAAATATTACTATATGTATATGTCTTATGAATTCTTGACACAAAAGAGCGGTTATAACATGCGACTCTTCCGCTCCAAGAGCCCAGACGGCCCATATGTAGATGCGGCGGGAAATGATGCAGTACTTGCAACCTCTACCACCAGCCACAGCAATGTGGGTATTAAGGTAATGGGTAACTACGACCTTCCTTATATTGAGACAGCTTACATGGCTGAGGGTCACAACTCCGCTCTCATCGACAGCAAGACAGGCAACCGCTATTTGGTTTACCACACCCGTTTTGAGACAAGAGGTGAGGCACACCAGGTTCGCGTGCACCAGCAGTTTATGAACGCTGAGGGATGGCCTGTTACTGCAGTTTATGAAAATAAGGGAGATGTGATTTCCTCTACTGGATATGACACCACAGAAATCGTTGGCCAGTATCACTTCATCGACCACAAGACCAACAACGATGGTGCCAACATTAAATCTCCAGCCACCATTACTCTCAACAAAGACGGCTCCATTTCTGGCGATGCCACAGGTACCTGGTCTCAGACAGCAAACAGCTATCTGGCAACCTTTACTATTGACAAGGTAAAATACAGCGGTGTCTTCTTCAAGCAGACAGTTGAGACAAGTTCTAAGAAGGTTATGACCTTTACCGCCATCGGTACCAACAACCACACAATCTGGGGATCCCAGAAACCTTTGGCTATTGAGTCCACTGCTTCCACCCTCTATGTAGGCGGAAACACTGGCAAGACAGCAAAGCTTTCCATCTCTGGTGTA
>JAILSA010000275.1 GCA_024697885.1 Eubacterium sp.
TTCCATATAAAATATCCTCAAATAAGCTTTTCTTCCTTGTAGACAAAGACCAGGGCGTGAATTAAGAGAATGGCCCCGAGGCAGACAAATATATCTGCCATATTGAATACAGGAAAATCAATGGCTTCTATGTAAAAAAAATCAATTACATAGCCCTGTTTTACACGATCAACAAAGTTGCCAACGGCGCCAGAGGCCAAAAGTACCAGTATGAGACGCAGATAGTTATATCTTCTCTCAAAAGGTAATTTTATAAAAAAGAATACAATGGCACTCATGACTACAAGGGTGATAATCACAAACAAAACAATGGCATTTTGCATAAGTCCCCATGCCGCCCCGGAATTTTCCAGGTAGTGGAGAGAAAAGATTTGGGGAATAATTTCTATATTCCCGTCCATCAAATACACAACTGCCAGTTTTTTGGTAAATTGATCTACCATCACCAGAAGAAAAAACAGAAAACAGCAGAAGATAGAAGTTCTTATACTATTCTGTTTCATTAGAAATCATCTACCGAGCCGAGGAATTCAAAAGGATCTTCCTCCTGGCCTTCCTTACCAGAATTTTTGGCCATGTTCATGCTCTGCAAAAGAGAATCAAGAGTTGGTGCCTCTGTCTCCTCTGGATTTACAGGCTCAAGGCGCTCAGTGTTCTGATTTTTATAGGTGCTTGGAAGTTCATCTAAGGTTTCCACCTTTTTTGGTTCAACCTCTAATTGTGTATTGGATGGAATCGCTTCTGTTTTTTTCTGAACATTCTGAAGAGATGCGCTCAAATCAATGGTATCTGCTGTCAAAATATCGATGGTCTCATCGTCAGTCTTCTCTTCTTTTTCCGCAATAGAATCCTTCAAGTCAGGCAAAACATTGGTCTCCCCCAAGTCGGAGTTGGACTCAATGAGATTGCTGTCATTGATTTCTGGTGTCTCATATTCTACTGGAAGGTCCTCATCCTCTGTGGCTGCAGGAGCTGGAGCTGGTGCTGGAGCAGCGCCAAAGTGCTCTACCTTTGGCTCCTCTGGTGTCTCTTCCACTACAGGGGCAACTTCTGGCTCAGAAGTCTCAACTGGCAGGGGTTCATCTACTGGCGCAGGAGTCTCATCTGGCAGTGGCTCAACCTCAGGAACAGGAGTTTCCTCATAGGCAGGAACGTCCTCTGCTACAGGGGTCTGGTCTACCACAGGAGCTTCCTCTACTACAGGAGTTTCCTCTACTACAGGGGCCTCCTGACTTGCTACATGATTTTCCTCAGATACGGGAGCTTCAGCTACAGGTGTAGGGTCAGCTCCTATTGAACTGGGGGATTGGTCTTTGTGAAAAGACTCGATCAATTCTTCATCCACCTCTGGTTCATCTACCTGAAAGGAATCACCAGAAATATACTCTAACTGAGCAGTGGCAACCTGGCGCAACTGGCTCTTATAATTGTTAAATTGATCCATAAGAACTAAGCATTTTTCGCGAAGGGTCTCATACTCTGCCTCGGCATTGCGAATGATTTCCTCTGCCTTGTTGTTGGCATCCTTCTCAATGGCTTCTGCCTTGAGAACAGCGGCATCCTTGGTCTCCTTGGATGTTTTTTCAGCCAAAACCAAAGCTTTTTGCAAGGTTGTCTCAATGGACTTGTAGTACTGGATTCCGTCGCTGAGAGTTTTTACCTGGCTGTTCAATTCATCAACCTGCTTCTCAAGACGTTTTTTGTCCTCCTGCAATCTCTCCTTGTCCTTGGTCAGCTGGTCATTGGCATTGTATACCTCAGTGTAGCTGTTCATGGTCAAGTTCAAAAATTCATCCATTTCTGCTTGGATGTACTTTTTTCTCTTAGGCTCTACCTTCTTAGCCTGTAGTTCCTGTGGTGTTAACATGTTTTGTTACCTCCCTTTACTTGTATTTATATATAGTAATCTTTTGCTTTCCCTTTTTGGTCAGGTCTCCTGCCTCATAGACCAGGCGAAACTTTCCATATCTGCGAACGGTCATAAGGCTATTATTGGGACAGAGGTAGGAAACAGAGGTCTCCTGCCGGTGGTTTGCCACTACCATGCCCTGACGGACTAGGGTGGCTGCCTTGGTTCGAGATAAGCCAGTGGCCGCAGATACCACATTGTCCAGGCGGGGACTGGCTATACTGGTGGAGAAAAGTTCATATTCCTGTGGGGGAATCTCCTCTGGGTCCTCCACCCTGATTAAGTCCACACTGGTGTGTTTGACCATATTTAATTCGCCTAATAAAAGTGGAGCGAAGTCTGACTGACAAAAGACATAGGCCTCCTTGTTGCTGAGTCTAATATCTCCGATCTTCGACCGCTCCATTCCAAGATTCAATATAGCTCCCAGATAGTCACGGTGTTCTAAGCTCTGTGCAAATTTAGATCCTCTTGGACAAATTTTTATGCAATCAATTGGAAACTGATCCCTGGAAAAATATTCCTTGTAGTCCAAGGGAACAAAGGCTGCAATAAAATGATCACAATCCTCGTGGCCGCCCCAAAACACTGTGTCTATATCTGAGTAGTACTTGCTGATTTTTTCTACTAAACCGTATTCGGCGGATGTCAAAAAATCCGTGAATACAGCTACATTCGTGTTAATAGCCTGTAGGGCCAAGTCTTGAATGCGACTTTCAAAAAAATGTTCCTTTTTATCGTCCATTAAAAGTCTCTGTTAATAACAGGCATAGATGCTGTGGAACCGTCAACGGATAAGGAATCACCGCTGATATCAATATTCTCTGGAGAGAAAATGAAGATATACTTAGAAATCTGGTGATATTTTCCGTTAATTGCATAGATAGATCCGGAGATAAAGTCCATAATTCTCTGGGCATCGTCTGGATCAAATCCCTCTAAATTAACAATAACTGGACGTCCGTTCAGGAGCAGGTTACAAATCTCCTGGGAGTCCTCAAAGGTATGTGGTTTTACAATCTTAACTTCCATACTTCCACGGCTCATGGAAACCACTTTAGGCTTGCGCTCTAAAAAACTTGCGCGCTGTCTTGGCTCCTCGTATTCCTCGCGAGCACGAGGTTTGCTAGGTGCTTTGTGGCGAACCGGTGCCTCCTCTTCTAATTGATCATATTCATCATATGGATCATCCATGTAATCGTCATCGTCGTCTAAACTAAAGAAACTACGAATAGTATCTAAACCCATAATAAACTCCGTTCCTTTCTAAATGTTATAGTTTCTTTCACCGACAATGCCCGTTCCTACGCGAACATAGGTTGCAACTTCTTCAATGGCAACCTGGTAATCGCCGGTCATTCCCATAGAAAGCTCACACATAGTTATATTATCAATGTTTTTATTATTTATGTCAATAAGTAATTTACGCAAATTCTGGAAATGAATACGGTTTTCTTCGGGATTTTCCACAAAGGGAGCGATGGTCATAAGTCCCTGAACCTGAAGGTTTGGATAGGTGGCAATTTCTCTTAGGGCACCCTCTACTTCCTCCGGCATAAAACCGAATTTGGTCTCCTCTTTAGCCACATTGACTTCTAGTAAAATCTGAGCCACCTGGTCCTTTTGGGCAAAATCTTTCTGAATCTGCTTTGCCAGGCGCAGGGAGTCTACCGAGTGAATCAAACTCACCCGACCCACCAGCTGTTTTACCTTGTTTCTCTGGAGGTGGCCAATCATATGCCACTCCAGGTCCTGGGTCAAAATCTCTTGCTTGTTTACAATTTCTTGCACCTTGTTTTCTCCGAAGCGGCACATGCCCTCCTGGATGCATTCTTCCATCATTTCCACAGGCTTGGTCTTAGAGACGGCAATAAGTTTCACCTGGTCTCTGCTTCTGCCTGCCCGTTCACAGGCCTCGGCCACCTTTAGCTCTACCTGCTTTAAGTTTTCCTTAACCAATCAAATCATCTCCTAATCTATAAAATCGTCCTCGCTGATCTGGGATGCGTCCACGATGATGTGGTCGTAAGGGGCCAGTCCCCCGGCAGTACCCGCTCCGACGATGGTATATTCCTTGTTTTGATAGAGGATATCAATGGCCTTAAACTGGCAAAAGCCCTGGTTGACGCAGTAGACGCCGTAGAGATTTTCCTTGGAGCTTACAATATAATCCTCCTGGGTCGTAGGGTTAAAGAGAATGTCTCCCCCCTTGACAATATTAGAATCCACATAATACATATTATTAATGAGATAATAATCCTTTACTTCGGTTTTTTCCTTGTCCACAATTCCCTCGTCGTTAATGACCTGCTTCATAACATATTGGCCTTCTCCTGAGTAAACTACATCGCGAGGTAGGACATAGTATTCTTTTTTCAAAATGGAACTGTTTGGAATTTTTAGGCCCTCTGCCTTGTTGAGGTCGAATTCCAGCTTGAGGAAGCGGTCATTTATATAGCGCTCCATAAAGCGTGAGGTGCTGAGTTTGGCAATATGTGCTCCGTCCCTCTCAAGCATTTCCACAGAGGCATTAAAACTGATGCCGTCCTTTTCAATGGTGACCCGGACAAAGTTTAGGCTCTTTAACTGTTGGTAGTAGGAATCCGAGAGATTGACATAGAGGCTCCAGTCGTTACTGGTTACCAGCTTGTAGACAGGGGCGCCGGATTCTACCTTTTCCTTGGTCTTAACCTGCTTTTTTTCCTCTTTTCCGTACTCATCTAAAAGTTCTGGGGTGAGATTTTTTTCCTTGATATCTTCGTAGCCGTCAACGGCATAGGATATGACTCCGGATACGCTGGCAGTGTGCTTGCTAAAATTCTTGCTCTGCCCCGCCTTTTTAATGGCCTTGTTGAGGTCACTGTAGAGGGTTTTGTTGTTTTGCTGGAAAATAGTATTGTTTATATTAAAAGTCAAATCAGACACGGCGCCGTAGTTGGCAAAATTAAAGGAATTTTGGAAACTGGCAATGGTCTTTCTCATACTTGTAATATCCTGAGAACTTGTATTTTGATTTTGGATTTCCCCCAAGAGGTCGCTGATTTCGCCGGTGCCATCCAGGGTATAGACCACATCTCCCTTGCCCACGCGGTTGCCCTCTGCATTGTAATAATTTACATAGCCGGACCCATCTGCATAGAAAATCTGTTCCTCCCTCATGGCAAAGCCGTAAATAGGGGTGTCATCATTTAATTCCGAGGTATTTACCTCGTAGATGGAGATGTGACTCTTAGTCAGATAGCCCCAGGCCAGGACAATGACATAGAGAAGAATCAACAAAAAGATAAAGAGGGCGATATTTGGTTGAAATCTTTTTTTCATAGGGGCAACTTTGGGATTGTTCGTCGCCGGATGTTTGCGTGCCATCTTATCTTCTCTCCTTTCAATCTATATTCTTTGAGGGACTTAGTTGCGAACTAATTCGCGCCAATCCAAGTCGCCTCGCTCAAGGGCCTTAATTAAAAGCTCTGCTGTGGCCACATTGGTAGCCAAAGGGATGTTGTGAATATCGCAGAGGCGAAATACGTTATTTACATCGGGCTCGTGTACCTTTGGAGTCAATGGGTCTCGGAGAAAAATAACCAGGTCCAGCTCGTTGTTCTCAATCTGGGCTCCCAACTGCTTCTCTCCTCCCAGGTGGCCTGCCAGGTACTTGTGGATGGTGAGATTGGTCACCTCTTCCACCAGTCGGCCAGTGGTCCCTGTGGCGTAAACTGTGTGTTTACTCAAAATGCCTCGATATGCAATACAGAAGTTTTGCATCAAAATTTTCTTGGAATCATGTGCGATTAAGCCTATGTTCATAATTTTTTCCAACCTTTCCTATTATTTTTTATCGAATATCGAAATTGTCACTTCCGCCTCGGTTTGGCTGTATGCCAATATTGAGCAAAATGCCAATCATAATCATATAGCTGAGCAAAGAGGTCAGTCCATTACTCAAAAAAGGTAGAGGAAGACCTGTATTTGGCAACATTCGAGTTGCCACGCCAATGTTGATAAAAACCTGGAAGCAGAACATGGATCCGATTCCCACGGCAATCATCATACCTGTGTAATCACGGGCGTTTTTGGCTGCGATAAAACATTTTATAATAATGATGGAGAACAGGGAAAGAATAAAGAGACAGCCGATAAAACCGAATTCTTCGCTGATGGGTGTCCATATAAAATCACTCTCCGTAACATCCACATTGGCATAGTTTCTGCTAGTGGAGGTCCCCTCTAACATTTTACCATATAACTTGCCAGACGCAATGGAAAGAACGGAATTATTTTGCTGGTACATGGTGGAAAGGGCCGCATCCTCCGGGTGTAAAAAGCCCAAAATACGCTCTAACTGGTAGTCTTTGAGAAGTTTTTGCCCCGGCTGCTGAATATACCAAAAAGTAAAGATAATAATTGGACTGACCACAGCTGCCACTGGGCCAAGAACCTTGTGTCCCATGCCAGAATTTGCCAACATCATAATCAATATGACAATCATAACCACACTAGAAGACAGGTCGGACTGAACTAAAATAAATATCGTAGGCAAAAGGGCGATGCCACAGGCCTGGAAGAAGGTCTTAAAATTCTTCAGATGGTCTCTTCTCTGGGAGAAAAAGGTGGCCAAGGCCAGAATAATCGCAATTTTACACACCTCTGAGGGCTGAAATTCGACTACCTTAAAGTCCAGCCAACGGAAGGAACCAGTCTGCTGGTCGTCTCCCAAAGGAGAAAAACGGGTTGCCGCCGCCATCAGGGTGGTAACAATATAGATAATAGGGATATAGAGGCAGAGGTCGTGGTAGTCCACCAGGGTGAAAATTGCCACAATGACAAAGCCGGCAAAAAAGGCAAAGAGCTGGCGCTTGAGGGAAAAGAGATCTCCCTCCACCAAATAGAGAACATAGGTACTAATCAGGCAGAGCAAAAAAACTACCACAACTAAACCGTAGTCTAAGTTCTTCCAGTTATATCTTTTTAATTCTAACCAGTGTTTGATTCTCTCTTGCATTCTAATACCACCTAAATTTTTTTCTACACTTAATCCGTCTGCAGTCTGCTTCCCAGACTTGGACTGGAAACCTTGTTGTTCAACAGGGATTTTCTAGAAGATTTATCATAGTAATACTTGTAAACATTACTTGCCAACTCTGCTGCATTTGCCGAGGTGAATCCATTTGGAATCTGTACCGTGACAGATATTTCAGGATTGTTATAAGGGGCAAAACTTACAAAGAGGGCGTGGTTTGGCTCATTGGCATTGACCTGGGCCGTACCGGTTTTACCTGCCACTGTGACTGGCACATTCTTGAACAGGGAGGTAATGCTACCGTTGTAAACCACCTTTTTCATACCAGTTTTTATGGC
>JAILSA010000071.1 GCA_024697885.1 Eubacterium sp.
CCAATAAGACCAAGCTTCAGGCCACCATAAAGACCTTGAAGTCAGCTATTTCCGGCATGGAAAAACTAAAGACTGGCCTGGACAAGTTAGTGGCCCAGGAGTCGGCTCTTCAGGCTCAGATTGATGCTCTAGGAGATGCGGCTCCAGCTGAATTAAAGACGGGACTAGCTACTGTACAGGCCCAGCTTGAGGTGATTCGCAAAAACATTAAGGCCCAGGGTATGACAGAAGCCACTCTGGCCAGCAAGATTAAGGAATTAAAGACCAACCTCTCCACGGCCCAGGCCGGCTTGACGGAACTTGTTAAGCAGGAGAAGAAGCTTAAGAAGAATCAGAAAAAGATTACCAAGGCTCAGAAAAAAATCGCTGCAGGTTTAAAGAAAATGCAGGAGGCCAAGGAAAAACTCCAGGCCGGCAAAATCACTACAGCAGAGGCTACAGAGGAACTCAGCAGACAGAAAATTCTGTCTGGAATCCAGCTCAGTGTGGCCCAGGCCAAGTTAGACAGCGGTGAGAATGAGATTAAGAAAGCCAAGGCTACCCTAAAGGATACCAAGAAGTCCACCAAGGAAAATTCCGATTTGAGTAAGATTATTACCAGGGAAATGGTAGAGGGAATTTTGAAGGCGGAGAACTTTGACATGCCATCTGGCTATGTAACAGAGGGAAGCGCTTCCTATCTGGTTCGCGTGGGAGACAAGGTGGACAATGTAGACCACATTGGAGACCTGGTGATTTGCGATATGGGCATTGATGGCCTAGACCCAATTAAGCTCAGCGATGTGGCAGATGTGGCAGAGTCTGATAACTCAGAGGATGTCTACACGGTAGTAGATGGAAATCCGGCAGTCCTGGTAACACTCCAGAAGCAGTCCGGTTATTCAACAGGAGATGTGACAGGACAGTTAGAGGATAAATTAGAGGAGTTAGAGGAAAGATATACAGACTTCCACTCATCTATTATGATGAGCCAGGGAATTTACATTGACCTGGTAGTGGATTCGGTTCTCCAGAACCTCTTAGTGGGAGGCGGTCTGGCCATCCTGATTCTTCTCTTCTTCCTGAGAGATTTAAGGCCTACTATTATTGTGGCCTGCTCCATTCCACTCAGTGTGGTAGGAGCGGTTGTATGTATGTACTTTAGCGGCGTCACCCTAAACATTATCTCCCTGTCGGGTCTGGCCCTGGGAGTTGGAATGTTAGTGGATAACTCAGTCGTAGTAATTGAAAATGTATACCGAATGCGGTCGGAAGGAAAGTCTGTGGCCCAGGCGGCTGTGGACGGAGCCCGTCAGGTAGGTGGAGCTATTGTGGCATCCACCCTGACTACCGTCTGTGTATTTGCCCCAATCATCTTTACGGAGGGAGTAACCAAGCAGCTCTTTGTAGACCTGGCTCTGACTTTAGCCTACACCTTGGGAGCCAGCCTTGTAATCGCCCTCTCTCTGGTGCCAGCCATGTCAGCAGGCCTTATGAAAAAGGACAAGAAGAGGGGAGAGGCCAAGTGGATTTTGGCCCTGCAAAAGGTCTACGGCAAGGTTTTGGCTGGAGCCCTGAAGATGAAGGTGGCAGTTCTTTTGGCTGCCGTAGTATTTTTGGTTCTCTTTGCCGCCCTGGCAATCAGAAATGGAACCTCTATGATGCCAGAGATGGAGAGTACCCAGATGACCATCACCCTGTCTGCGGAAAATAAGACAGAGGACGAATTAAAGACCCTCTCCAATTCTGCTATTGAAAAAATCAAGGAAGTCAGTGATGTGGAAAGCGTAGGAGCCTATACAGGTTCCGGCTCCGGAATGTCCATGCTTATGGGAGGAAGTTCCGATGACACTGTGACTATGTACCTGATTCTCAAGGAGGACAGAAACCTGTCCAACGAAGAAGTGACCAAGCAAATCCAGGACAAGACCAAGGACTTAGACTGTGAGCTAGAGATTAACAGCTCTGCTATGGATATGAGCTCCCTGACAGGTTCTGGTGTACAGATCAATATTAAGGGTAAGGATTTAGACAAGTTGACAAGCATTTCTCAGGATCTTATGAAGGTTCTTGAGGGAGTGGATGGCCTAGAGGAAATCACCAATGGTTTGGAGGACTCCGGCGAAGAGTTTAGAATTACCATTGACAAGGCAAAGGCTATGAAGTACGGCTTGACCGTGGCTCAGGTTTACCAGCAGCTCTATGCCAAATTAAAGGATGAGTCCTCGGCTACTACCCTGTCAACAGATACAGCGGATTTGGGAATTTTTGTCTCCAGCTCCGCTGACAAAAAACTTCAGAGAGCCGACCTTAAGAAGTTAAAAATAGAGTATACAGATACAAGTACTCAGAAGACAAAGAAGGTTAAGCTCAAAAAGATTGCAGACTTTGCCACAGTGGCATCTCCAGATACCATTCGCCGAAGCGGACAGATGCGCTATCTGACAGTGAGTGCAGGTATCAAGGAGGATTATGTGGTCAGCGATGTCAGTGCCAAGGTGACAGACCTTGTCAATAACTACCAGTTGCCAGATGGCTACACCATTGAGTTTGACGGAGAAAACGAGGCCACACAGGAGTCCATGGAGCAGGTAATGCTTATGATGGCCCTGGGAATTGTGCTCATGTACCTGATTATGGTTGCCCAGTTCCAGTCTCTTTTGTCACCATTTATTATCCTCTTTACCGTACCACTGGCCTTTACTGGAGGCTTTATGGGACTGTGGATGTCCGGCAGTGATGTCAGCGTAATTGCCATGATTGGATTTGTCATGCTGGCAGGTATCATTGTAAACAACGGTATCGTTTTGGTAGACTATATCAACATCCTTCGCCGAGAGGGCATGGAAAAGAAAGAGGCTATTATTGAGGCGGGAACCACCAGACTTCGTCCAATCCTTATGACAGCCATCACCACCATTTTGGGTCTGGTACCAATGGTAGTGGGCAATCAGATGGGAGCAGACATGTCTCGCCCAATGGCTATTGTAACCATCGGCGGTCTGATTTACGGAACCCTTTTGACCCTCTTAGTGGTACCATGTATCTACGACCTTTTGAATCGAAGAAAAATCAAAAAAGTTGATGTAGAGTAAAAAATATATGACTTAAAATGAGCCGCTTCCCAGAAGATCTGGGAGGCGGTTTTTTGACCCCCAGTGGCCGGAACTAGTAGGTAAAGTCCCGCGGCGCGGGACTTCGTACGAACCAGCTCCTATGACTAATCTACTATTCAAACTCGCCCCCTGTCCAACCATTGAAAAAAAGTGGAAAATAGAGTATACTGATAGAATATAAATTTGCAGGACACCGGTCCTACAGGAGGAAAATTTTCATGGTAATCGAAAAATGTAATCAGGGATACCTAAAAAATAGAAGGATGATATCATGTATCTGGCTTTTGGTTTGGATCGTGGTAGGTCTTGCTATTTTTTTCATTGGATATTATATCAGTCACAAGACCAAGGCCAATATTTTTACGGTTATGGCCATTCTTATGGTCTTGCCGGCGGCAAAAAGGGTGGTGAACCTGGTGGCCCTGGCGGGGAAAAAAGGCGTGTCAAAGGAGAGATATGAGGCTGTGGCCCAGGGGGCAGCAGGGGCAGAGATTCTCTGCGAGTATGTGTTTTCCTCCACAGACAAGATTATGCATTTGGACTTTGTCCTGATTCGCAACGAAATGGTTTTAGCAGTACTTTCTAAGTCCCGTCAGGATGTGGCCTACATGAAGAAGTATTTGACAGACACAGTGACAGAGGCCGTGGATTACAAGGTTAAGTTCTTTGATGACGACAAGGAATTGTTGGATTTTATGAAAAAAGCAGAGACCAGGGAGACCAATCCCAAGAAGGACCAACATCTAAAGCAGGTCCTGAGAGTTTTGGCGGTGTAGCCTATGAGAGAACTTAGAGTATCGGGAGCAGACAGCGGCCAGCGACTGGATAAGTTTCTCAAGAAATATTTGAGAGAGGCCAGCGGTGGTTTTATCTACAAGATGCTCCGAAAGAAAAATATAAAACTAAATGGCAAGCGGGCAGAGGGCAAGGAAATCCTGTCGCCAGAAGATCTGGTGACCCTCTATTTGGCAGAGGAGACTATAGACAAGTTCAGGGGCGATACGACAAGAGTAGAATTGCCTAAAATGTCCTTGGATGTGGTTTATGAGGACCAGCACATCCTGCTGATTAATAAGCCTGTGGGGATTTTGTCGCAGAGCGCGAAAAAAAGCGACACTACACTTGTAGAATATACCCTTTCTTACCTGCAGGACAAGGGAGACTGGAACCCTGCTATGAACTACCGGCCGGGCCTGTGTAACCGCCTGGACCGAAATACCAGTGGCCTGATTATAGGGGCCAAGACCCTGCAGGGGGCCCAGGCCATGGCGGAGCTTCTAAAGAATCGAAGCTTAGACAAATACTACCTGACGATTGTGTCAGGCGTAGTAAAAGAGAGCCAGAGGGTCCAGGGCTTTTTGGTAAAAGATGAAAAGACCAACCGGGTTGAGATTTTTTCCCACGGCCAGGACCTGCCCCAGGGGCAGAAGATTGAGACGGAGTACATCCCCCTGGCCAACAACGGCGGTTACACCCTCCTGCGGGTCAAGCTGATTACGGGAAAGACCCACCAGATTCGCGCCCACCTGGCCAGTCTTGGTCATCCGGTGATCGGGGATAGCAAGTATGGAGGAGAGAAGATTTATGGTCTCAGACACCAGCTTTTGCACTCCTATGAGCTGACCTTTCCAGCCATGGAGGGAGACCTAAAATCCCTTAGTGAGAAAACTTTTCGGGCAAAAGTGCCGAAAGAGTTTGCAAAGATAGAATCAAAAATGAGATTATAGATAGTATGTGGAGGTTTTATTTATGAAAAAAGCACTTATGTTATTTGCTCAGGGCTACGAGACGGTCGAGGCCCTGATGGTAGTTGACCTTTTGCGCCGAGGTGGCGTGGAACTTGATATGGTATCTATTACAGAAGAGGAATTTGTGGCCAGCGCCCAGGGAGTCAATATTCAGATGGACATGACTCTGGGAGAGGTGGACCCTATGGAATACGATGCCGTGATTTTGCCAGGAGGAATGCCGGGCACCAACCACCTAAAGGAGAGCGCGGCTGTAGAGAAGTTAGTCCTTGCCATGAATGAAGCGGGCAAAATTGTATCTGCCATCTGTGCGGCGCCGGGAGTCCTTGGCAAGTACGGCTTGCTTCAGGGCAAGAAGGCTTGTTCCTATCCGGACCACGAGGTCTACCTAGAGGGGGCCAAGGTGGTAAGGGAGCCAGTGGCTATTGACGGCAATATCATTACCAGCCGGGGCCTGGGAACTGCCATGGAGTTTGGCTTTGCCCTCTTGACTGCCCTGGAGGGGCAGCCAGTGACAGACCAGGTAAAGGAAGCTATCATTTATCAGGAACTGAAGTAATTATATCAGGAACTAAAGTAATTACAGGAGGCGGCCATGGGAACATGGAATTCCAGAGGCCTGCGAGGTTCTCTCCTGGAGGAGTTAATAAATCTCACCAACGAGAAGTACCGCAGCCAGGGACTGGCCCTGATCCAAAAGGTGCCAACCCCCATAAAACCCATCAAAATCGACCAGGCTACCAGGCACATTACCCTGGCCTATTTTGATCAAAAAAGTACGGTGGACTACATGGGAGTAATACAGGGGATTCCTGTTTGCTTCGATGCCAAGGAGTGCGCCAAGGAGACTTTTCCCCTGGCCAACATTCACGCCCACCAGTTCCAGTTCATGAAGGAATACGAAGACCAGGAGGGCCTGTCCTTTTTGATTATATTTTTTAAGTCCAGGGACCTGTATATGTATCTTCCCTTTGCCAAACTGGAGGAATTTTGGCAGAGGATGGAAGAGGGAGGTCCCAAGAATTTTAAGCTGGAGGAATTGGACCCGGCTTATGAGATTTCTCCCTATGGAGGAACCTTTTTGCACTATTTAGAGCAGGTGCAAATGGACATAGAAAGTCGGGAGTAAAAATGTGCCGAGCGTATAAATAAGAGAAACGAGGGCTATTTATGAAATCAGATAAATACTTAAAATTATTGGCAGAAAAGTACCCCACCAGGGATTCGGTGATGAGAGAGATCATTAATCTCAGCGCTATTTTGAACCTGCCCAAGGGTACGGAGCATTTTATGAGTGACATCCACGGAGAGTATGAGGCCTTTATGCACATCCTCAACAACTGCTCCGGTGTCATTCGTGAAAAGGTTACCAAGCTCTTTGACGAGAGCCTGACTCCGGAAGAGATTCGAGAAATCTGTACCCTGATCTACTATCCGGTGGAAAAAATGGAAATGCTTGAGGATGAGGGACGGATTTCTGAGGAGTGGTATCGCATCACCCTAAACCGCCTGATTGAGGTGGCCAAATTCCTCTCTAGCAAGTACACCCGTTCCAAGGTGCGTAAGGCCCTGCCTAAGGACTTTGCCTACATTATCGACGAGCTCCTGCACGTGCAGAAGGATGAGGACGACAACCAGGTTATGTACCACCAAAAAATCCTGGATACCATTATTGAAATTGACAGCGCCAAGGAATTTATTAATGCCCTGGCAGGACTGATTAAGAGGCTGGCGGTGGACCACCTCCACATTGTGGGAGACATTTACGACCGCGGTCCCTACGCCCACAAGATCATGGAGCTTTTGATGGACCACCACTCTCTGGATATTGAGTGGGGAAACCACGATATTCTCTGGATGGGGGCGGCCTGTGGCAACGATGCCTGTATCGCCAATGCCATCCGCAACAACCTTCGCTATTCCAACACAGAGGTTCTTGAGAGCGGCTACGGAATTTCCATGAGAAATCTGACTCTTTTTGCGGAGCAGACCTACAAAAACCTTGATCCTATGAAGGCAGCGGTGAAGGCTATCTCTGTCATTATGCTCAAGGCCGAGGGCCAGCTGATTCAAAAGCATCCGGAGTACCAGATGAAGGACCGCCTGTTTTTGGACAAAATGGACCTGAAAAGTGGCTATGTTCAGTGGGAAAATAAAAAGATGCCAATGAATGATGTGGATCTGCCTACGGTGGACCCGGCAGACCCTTACGCCTACTCCAAGGAGGAGAAAAAGGTGATGAAGGAGCTGAAGGTGGCCTTCAAAAACAGCCTACAGCTAGATAAACACATTGAATTCCTCTATGAAGAGGGAAGCATGTATAAGATTTTTAATGGCAACCTGCTCTACCACGGCTGCATTCCATTTGACGGCAATGGAAATTTTGACCACA
>JAILSA010000089.1 GCA_024697885.1 Eubacterium sp.
CCCAGTGTTGCGGATTACATTTTTGCAGAGATGAAAACAGTAATAACCCAGGTGATGAAGGCCTTTACACCCTAAAGGTATGAATTAGGTGATGAGATGGTTTTAGAATATAGGCTCCAGTTCTTTGCGGAGAACGAGGAGGGAACTGAGAAAACAGAAGAGGCCACCCCGCGCAAATTAGAAAAGGCTCGCGAGGAGGGCCAGGTGGCAAAAAGTCAGGATGTCAATACGGCTATCCTGCTCTTTGTGCTGTTTATCTCTCTGAAAGTATTTGGAGGCTATATTGTAGATCGTTTTTTTGGATGCTTTCGCTATTGCTATGGCTCCATTGACGACTATGTCTCGGAGGAATTTAATGTGGGCCGGGCCATGAACTTTTTTGCCTGGGGCCTAGAGGAAATTCTCCTCATTATTGGACCTATTGTGGCGCTGGGATTTTTGGGTGCCTTTGTGGCAAACAAGATACAGGTTAGCTGGAAGGTGACTGCCAAGCCCCTTCAGCCCAAGCTCTCCAAAATCAGTCCTCTCAAGGGATTTAAGAGAATGTTCTCAAAGGACAAGATTATGGACTTGGTAAAGGCCATTGCCAAGGTGGGTATTCTCTTTTATGTGGTCTATACGGAATTGCAGGACCAATGGGGAGTTGTCACCAATATTTATCAGCTGAGCTTAATCCAGGGAGTCACCCTGATTTTGGATTTAGTCCTCAATGTGGCCTTTAAAATATGTGCTGCCTTTTTGGTTATTGCTGTGATTGACTGGTTTTACCAGAAGCAAAAGTTCAACAGGGATATGAAGATGACCAAGCAGGAGGTCAAGGATGAGTACAAAAATACAGAGGGAAATCCTCAGATTAAGGGTCGTATCCGACAGAAAATGCAGGAGGCCTCAAGAAGGCGTATGATGCAGGAGTTGCCGGAAGCGGATGTGGTTATTACCAACCCTACTCATTTGGCCGTGGCCATTAAGTACGACAGAGAGGTGGCAGAAGCCCCTATTGTTGTGGCCAAGGGAGCCCAGTATCTAGCTCAGAAAATTAAGGATACAGCCAAGGAAAATAACATTGAAATTGTTGAAAATAAACCGCTGGCCCGAATGCTTTATCACAATGTGGAGTTAGGGGATCAGATTCCGCCAGAACTCTATCAGATGGTGGCGGAGATTTTGGCCTATGTATATGGCCTGCAGGGTAAGGTTTCCTAAAAAAAAGCCTATTTTTCCCTGAAAAAATAAATGGAAGAGAAAGGAGTGGAGCATTATGGCAAGGACTGACATAGCGTTAGGTCTCTTTATTTTGATTCCTATTTTGTGTCTGATTATTCCAGTGCCCCTAATGCTTTTGGATATCCTATTTGGTTTAAATATTGCCATATCCATGATTATCCTTTTTAACTCCCTTTTTTCCAAGGAGCCTCTGGATATGTCCAGTTTTCCTACCCTGCTTTTGATGACCACACTGTTTCGACTTTCCCTAAATGTCAGCTCTACGAGAAATATTCTTCTCTACGGCGAGGCGGGAAACGTGGTTGACACCTTCGGAAATTTCGTGGGTGGAGGTAACCTGATTGTAGGTGCCATTGTATTTATTGTCTTAGTTATCATGCAGCTTCTTGTAATCAACAAGGGTTCTGAGCGTGTATCTGAGGTAACAGCTCGATTTACCCTGGATGCCATGCCCGGTAAGCAGATGGCCATTGACGCCGACCTAAATACCGGAGCTATTACCGATGAGGAGGCGAAGCTTCGCCGAGAAAAAATTCAGCAAGAGGCAGCTTTTTTTGGATCCATGGACGGTGCTACTAAGTATGTAAAGGGAGATGCCACAGCGGGTCTGATTATTACAGTTTTGAACTTTGTGGGAGGAATTGCCCTGGGAGTTCTTATGAACGGTATGGATATGGATGCGGCCCTTCAGACCTATTCCATCCTCACCATTGGAGACGGCCTCACAAGCCAGATTCCCTCCCTGATGATTTCATTGTCCACTGGTATTTTGGTAACTAAGTCCTCCAAGGAGGCGGACATTGGAAATGTCCTGCAAAGACAGCTTTTTTCAACTCCAAAGGTCATGAATATTGTGGGTATTGCCCTGATTGGCCTTGGAATTTTTACCCCTCTGTCCATAGTGATTTTTGTGGGCTATGGAATCCTTTTTATCATAACAGGAAGGATGATGGCCAACGAGCTGGAAATGGCGGAGACAGAGGAGGCCGTCCAGGAGGAAGAGGAGTCGGCGGAGGAAATCCGACGGCCGGAAAATGTCAATTCCCTCCTACAGGTGGATGCCATCGAACTGGAGTTTGGATATGGTATTATTCCTCTGGCAGATGTAAACCAGGGTGGAGACCTTTTGGACCGCGTGGTTATGATTCGAAGGCAGATTGCCTTAGAGCTCGGTTGTGTTGTGCCAATGATTCGACTCAGGGACAACATCCAGCTCAACCCAAACCAGTATTTGATTAAGATTAAGGGTGTGCCTGTCAGCGAGGGAGAAATTCTGTTTGACCACTATATGGCCATGAATCCTGGCTATGTGGAGGAGGAGATTTCGGGAATCCCAACCTTTGAGCCATCCTATCACCTGCCTGCTCTCTGGATTACAGAGAGTCAGAGGGAGAGGGCGGAGTCCATGGGATATACAGTAGTTGACCCGCCGTCCATTATTGCCACTCACCTGACAGAGGTAATCAGATCCCACCTGTCCGAGCTCATGACCAGACAGGATGTACAGAACCTGATCAACAATGTAAAGGATGCCAACGATACTCTGATTGGAGAGCTGGTGCCTAAGCTCCTCAGCGTGGGAGAAATCCAAAAGGTATTGCAAAATCTTTTGGCCGAGGGCATCTCCATTCGAGATTTGGTAACCATATTCGAGACCCTGGCAGATTACGCAGCCACCACAAGGGACACGGATGTTTTGACCGAATATGTTAGACAAAATCTGAAGAGGGCTATTTCAAACCAGTACTTCTTTAGCAATGAACCCACTTCAGTTATTACCCTGGATCCAAAGGTAGAACAGCAGATTATGAATTCCGTCAAGCAGACGGAGCAGGGTTCCTACCTGGCCCTGGATCCAGAATATACAAGAAATCTCATGACCTCCCTCAAGGAGGAGGTAGACAAATTAGAGGAGCTGGGAAGAACCCCAATTATTATTACTTCTCCAATTGTCAGAATGTATTTTAAAAAACTTACGACAGAGCAATTTAGAAATCTCCAGGTTCTGTCATACAATGAGATTGATTCAGATGTAGAATTACAATCAGTAGGGATGGTGACAGTTGAATGATCATAAAAAAATATACGGCAAAAACTGAGTTAGAGGCCATAGAACAGGCCAAGGCGGACCTGGGTCCGAACGCCGTGGTAATGAATGTTAAAAAGGTACAGCCCAAGGGTCTTCGCAAGCTTTTTGCCAAGGCCAAGGTTGAGGTGACAGCGGCCCTGGATGAGAATCAGGATTATTCCCAGGGACAGGGCAAGAAAACAGCTCCTGGCAAGGAGGACAAAAAAGAGGGCAAGCACATTGACCTTGTGACACCGGAAGAGGAGATTGCCATTCCTCCTATGCCGGAAGAGGAAGGGGAAGGTCGTGAGAGCGACGAGGAAAAAATTCTCAGAGAAAAACTTATGAAGTTAGAGACTCTTTTAGAGCAGCAGATGAACAGCCCTAAGCCAAAGGATGAGGCAAAACAGAAGGACGAGGAGCAAGAGGACAAGAAAAGGGAGTCTAAGGAAGAGGAAAAAGAGGAAGAAAAAGACCAGGATAGCAAGGAAGAGAAAAAGGAAGAGGACATGGAGGACCGCAAGACTAAGGCCTGCAAGGACTTGATTTACAAGCAGCTTCTCCAGAGTGAGGTGGATGAAAAAATCGCCGACTCCTTTATGAAGGAGTTAGACCAGTCCCTGCCTGAGAAGGCCCCAGTGGACCAGATTTTGGCCAGCGTTTACCAGAGGATTATCCTCACTATCGGTCAGCCCTACCTCATTGACAGCAAGACCTCTGACAAGACAAAGTTTATCTTCTTTTTGGGGTCTACGGGAGTGGGCAAGACCACAACCATTGCCAAAATAGCTTCCAAATTGAAATTGGAAAAAAAGGCCAAGGTTGCCTTGGTGACAGCGGACACCTATCGTATTGCCGCCGTGGAGCAACTTAAGACCTATGCCAATATTTTATCCATCCCCCTCAAGGTTGTTTATACCTCAGAGGAGTTAGGTGGAATTTTAGATGAGTTAAACGAGTATGACTACTGTCTGATTGACACGGCAGGAAGGTCCCACAAAAACAAGGACCAGATTAAGGACATCCAGGAGTTAATTGACCAGGTGCCAGTGTCAGAGCGACAGGTTTATCTGGTTCTCAATGCGGGAACCAAGTACAGCGATCTCAAGGAGATTGCCCGGGTCTACTCCAAGATGACAGATTACAGCATTATTTTTACCAAGCTGGATGAGACTTCCTCAGCCGGCGTTATGCTCAACATGAGGTCGGAAACCAAGTGTCCACTGTCTTATGTTACCTGGGGCCAGAATGTGCCAGATGACATCGGTGTGGTAGATGCGCAAAAGATTGCCAAGCAACTCTTGGGGGGCAAGTGACAAGACTAGATTCTGAGAAAGGAAGACCTAAGTATGGATCAGGCGGAACAACTTAGAAATATAGTGAAAAGTCAGGAACCAGAACCAGTCCGCAAAAATGCCAGGGTTATTACAGTGACCTCAGGCAAGGGTGGAGTGGGAAAAACCAGTCTTTCTGTCAACTTGGCTATTACCCTGAGTCGCATGGGTAAGAGGGTGGTCCTCTTGGACGCAGATTTTGGTTTGGCCAACATAGAAATTATGTTGGGAATTCGCCCACAGTTTAACCTGGCAGACCTGATGTTTCGCGATAAAGATATAAAAGATATTATTACTTACGGCCCGGAAAATATAGGCTTTATCTCCGGTGGATCCGGCATAAATGAGATGGCCAACTTGACCAAGGACCAGGTAATACATTTGATACAAAAAATGTTTGAATTAGACCAGATTGCCGATGTGATCATAGTGGACACAGGGGCGGGAATTGGAGATGCAGTTTTGGAATTTGTGGCAGCTAGTTCAGAGGTGCTTTTGGTGGCGACACCGGAGCCTACCTCCATTACAGATGCCTATGCTCTCCTCAAATCCCTGAACCGGTGTTCCTCCTACCATCCGGGCAAGACCCAGGTGAAGATGGTAGCCAACCAGGTCAGGGGGACAGGAGATGCCTCTGAGCTCTTTGAAAAAATAGGCATTGTGGTCAACAAATTCTTAAATATTGAAGTGGAATTTTTGGGGGAAATCCCCTACGATGTCAATGTGCCAAAGGCAGTGATGAAACAGGAACCAATGACCATTGCCACACCAAATACTGTGGCGGCAAAAGCGGTTAGAGAAATTGTCTCCAAATTGGAAAATGTAGAGACTCCAAAGGAGAGAATGGGAATCATGCAAATGTTTGCCAATGTGATCAAAATGAGAAATCGCAGATAAATTGAGAAACTAGGAGGAAACTTATGGCTAAGTCACCAGTAGAGATTGGCGATCGTCTGGAGTTGACACACACCTTCAGCGCGATGAACAGGGCCTTGTCAGAAAATACATACAGCAGCCAACTCTTGGATTACGATGGCTTTCGAGCCGCCAAAATATCCATGCCAATCTATGAGGGAAGAGTGGTGCCGCTGGAGATAGACGATGAATTTTCCCTTTTGTTTTTTAGCAAGAAGGGCTTGTATCAGTGCGAGGCCAAGGTAATAAACCGATATGCAGAAAAAAATATATATATGATTGAGATGGAATTTATTACGGTATTAAAGAAATTCCAACGCCGGGAGTACTATCGTCTAGACTGCATGGTTCAGGTGGCTTTTTCCATTGAGGACGATGACAAAAACATAGGAGAACCTATTGGTGGAATCATGTTTGACCTAAGCGGAGGCGGTCTTCGCCTTCGATGTAAGACGGCAGTTAAGCCGGGGAATAGGATTTTGGTAACCCTGCCACTAGCTCTGGAAAAAGGGGATAGGACCAGGAAGATTTTTATGAAGATCATAGCCTGTGAAACCATAGAAGCAGGGAGAGGCATATATGAACTTAGGGGCGAATTTGAAGACCTCACAGAGGGAGAGCGTGAGGACATAATTCGGTTTATATTTGAAGAACAGAGAAGACGTATGAGGAAGGAGTGATCCTAGATGAAAAAAATACTGATAATAGATGACTCTGCACTTATGAGAAGGGTGCTGTCTGATATAATAAATGCAGATAGTCAGTTGACAGTTGCGGATACAGCTTGTAATGGCCAGCAGGCATTGGATTTGTTACAGGCTGGAAACACCTATGACGTCGCCGTTTGTGACATTAAAATGCCAAAGGTAGACGGGGTGGAGTTCTTGAGGAGAATGAATAAAGGAGGCTACAAACTGCCTGTTCTAATCTGCAGTTCTATTGCCAGTAAAAGTGCCAATGAAACCATTGAAGCCTTGAATCTGGGAGCCTTCGATTTTGTCAAAAAACCTTCGGGAACAATTGGAAGTGTTTTCCGTGAATTTGAAGAGAGTGTTATCAGTCGTTTGCACTTGGCCTGTAACTTAGAGGATCGGGACATTCTCTTCAAGGAGACGGAAAACAAGCCACTCAAAAAAATTGAAAAGCCTACCATCAGTAGAATGGACACCAAGGTTCCAGGAATTAAGGATGTACCGGAAAATCATGTGGCACATGGGGTAAAGAGGGGAGACAGTCTTTTGGTTATTGCATCCTCTACAGGAGGGCCAAAAGCTCTTCAGTCTGTAGTTCCACTATTACCGGCTGATTTTCCATATCCTATAGTTTTGGTTCAGCACATGCCAAAGGGATTTACAGAATCCTTGGCCAACCGCCTGGATGAAATCAGTCTGGTGAAGGTTAAGGAGGCGGCAGATGGGGATTGCTTGGAGAAAGGAGTAGTCTATGTTGCCAAGGGTGGTAAGCAGTGTGAACTGGTTCAAAACAAAGCAGGGAAATACAGCCTATCAATAAATGACAAGGCGCCAAGAGGAGGATTGAGACCCTGTGCGGATATTTTCTTTGAGTCCTTGGTAAATACCTCATTCGAGAAAATTTATTGTATCGTTTTGACGGGTATGGGAGCAGACGCGAGTGAAGGTATTCGACTTGTTAAAGATGTGAAGAAGGTAGAGGTTGTGGTACAGGACAAGGAGACCTGTGTGGTTTATGGAATGCCAAAGGCAGTGGAAGCTTTGGGATTGGCTGACGAAATTGTACCACTAGAAAGTGTAACGAAAACTATGTTGAAAAAAATAGGAGTGTGAAGAGATGGATACTAGCCAATATCTTGATTTATTTATTGATGAGACAAAAGAGCACTTACAGAGTTTGAATGAGCACATCCTTGTATTGGAGAAGGAGCCGGAAAACGAGGACACCATCAATGAGATTTTCCGTGCGGCCCACACTTTGAAAGGTATGTCTGGTACTATGGGGTTTGCCAGAATGCAGCGATTGACCCATGATTTGGAAAATGTTTTTTCCGAAATCCGCAATGGAAACATGAAGGCCAACGCCAGGCTGATTGATGTTATGTTCCGAGGACTCGATGCACTTGAGGCCTACTTGGATGTAATTTCCTCTGAGGGAAATGAGGGAACAGAGGACAACGAAGACATTATTAATGATTTAAATGCCTTCCTGGAGGAAGAGAAAAGCGGTGGACAGACAACAGAGCCAGTGGCAGCCAAGGATAAGGAGCCAGAGCCGGTCAAGGAAGAGGCGCCAGCGGAAGAGAGTGCCAGCACGGCCAGTGCTTCCGAGGCCAAGTTTAAGAATATTCCAGTGGCTGACTACGAGATTTCTGCCATTAACAATGCCAGGGAAGATGGCAAAAATGTATACGGAGTTACGGTATATTTGGCCGAGACCTGTATTTTGAAATCTGCCAGAGCATTTTTGGTCTTTAAGTCTGTGGAGAATAAGGGAGAACTGATTAAGTCAGAGCCGACCACAGAAAAGATTGAAGACGAGGAATTTGATTTTGACTTCAGCTGGATTTTGGCATCCACCGACACCAAGGAAAATATTGCCAAGTTGATTATGAATGTGTCTGAGGTCAGAGATGTTGTGATTGATGATTTCCAGATTCCTGATGGAGCCAGCCAGCCAGTCCAGAATGTCAAGCCAAGCCTGGCGGAACAAAAGACTGAGGTCAAGAAGGTGGAGAGCCCTGCGGCAAAGACCGGAGATGAAGGGGCTGACAAGCAGAAGAAGAGCAAGGCCAAGGTAGGAAGTCGTTCTGTTCGAGTAGATATTGACAAGCTGGATGAGTTAATGAATCTGGTCAGCGAGTTGATTATTGCCAAGAACGGTTTGGTATCTGCCAGTGTAGTTGAAAATGCCCAGTCCTTCCACGAGCAGGTTGAGTACCTAGAGCGTGTAACCACCAACCTTCACGAATCCGTTATGAAGGTTCGAATGGTGCCAATTGACAGCGTTGTAAATCGATTCCCACGAATGATTCGAGACCTGAACCGCAAGTTGGACAAGAAGATGGAACTCTACATGACTGGTGAGGAGACAGAACTTGACCGAACCGTAATCGATGAGATCGGTGACCCACTCATGCATCTTCTTCGAAATTCAGCAGACCACGGTTTGGAGAGCAATGCAGAGCGTGTGAGACTTGGAAAACCAGAGGTTGGATCTATTTTCCTCGATGCATATCAGGATGGTAACAATGTAATCATTGATGTGCGAGATGATGGAGCCGGAATTAATGTTCAGAAGGTTAGAGACAAGGCCATTGAGAGAGGTACCATTACCGAGAAACAGGCGGAGACAATGACCGACAAGGACTTTATCGACCTCCTCTTTAAACCAAGCTTTTCCACGGCAGACAAGATTACAGATGTATCCGGTCGTGGCGTAGGACTTGATGTAGTAAAGACCAAAATCGAGGCCTTAGGCGGAAGTATTAGCGCCAAGTCAGTAGCAGGAGAGGGAAGTACATTCTCCATCCAGTTGCCACTTACCCTGGCAATTATTCAGGCGCTTATGGTAGAGGTTGGCAAGGAAAAATATGCCATTCCTCTGGGCAATATTAACAGTATCGAGGACATTCCGGAGAAGGATGTTGCTCTTGTTCAGTCCAAGGAGGTTATTAACCTTCGAGGTGTGGTGATTCCACTGGTGAGACTTCATCAGATTTTGGATACACCAGAACCAGAGGAGAAGGTAGAATCTCTGATTGTTGTCATCATTAAAAAGGGCGACCAGCAGGTAGGACTTGTGATTGACCAGTTGATTGGCCAGCAGGAGACAGTAATCAAGTCCCTGGGACGTCATATCACCAACAACAAGCTCTTCAGCGGTGCGACAATCCTGGGAGATGGTGAGGTAGCTTTGATTCTTGATACCAATACATTATTTTAGGGGGTACTGACATGGGTGAAATAACAAATAGTGCAACAGAAGATATTCAATATATTGTTGTAAAATTAGGTGATGAGCAATATGGCATTGACATCAGTTACATTGACAATATTGTTCGCCTGTCACGCATAACCAGAGTGCCAAAATCACAGCCATATTATGTGGGGGTTTTGAACTTGCGTGGTGAGGTGGTTCCGATTATGAGCCTCCGGAGAAAATTCGACTTAGAGCCGGACGAGTACACCAATGCCTCTAGAATAATTATTATTCGCTTAGAGGACCAGTCCA